>NZ_JBYTAH010000017.1:0-94599 GCF_058787975.1 Cupriavidus sp. FW305-26 | reverse complement strand
GATGCGGGGAGGCGGGTGTTGCTGGGGGTCACGGCTTCAACAGCGGCCTGCTCAGGCCGCGTAGTCTCGGTACTGCGCGATCTCGGCCGCTACCAGCGGGCGCAGGGTTTGCCACTGCACCGGCTGCGGAGCGAACACGCTGTTGTTGTTATCGGAGGAAATGCACAGGCGCACCTGCGCGACGTGGCCGGCGGCATCGGTGCGTACGTGCAGGATGCGGGTCGACCGCGGTGGCTGCCAGGTGATGGGCGGCAGGAAGTAGGTCCTGCCGCTGCCCCGCTCGGACGGGTCGGTGACAAGACCGAACGTGGTGCCTAGCAGTGAGTGTAGAGCGTGCGCGGTCAGCATGGTCGGCGCGTGGCCGGTGTTCGCCCAGATTGCATGGCAGGCGAGCCGGCCTGCCTGTCCACTCAGCCCGGCAGGGCGTCGTAGGTCAGCAGGAATACCTGCTCATCCCCCGCACTGACCGGCAGCCAGACGATTTCCAGTTCAGGGAACGCGGCTTCCACGTTGGCGTGCTCGTTGCCGATCTCTACCACCAGCACGCCGCCCGGATTCAGGTGCGCCTTGGCGCCGGCGATGATCCGGCGCACCACGTCCATGCCGTCGTCGCCGCCAGCCAGGGCGATGCGCGGCTCGGCCAGGTATTCCGGCGGCAGCGCCTGCATCGAGCCTTCGTTGACGTAGGGCGGGTTGGTCAGGATCACGTCGTAGGTGGCGCCGTGCGGCAGCGGCGCGTACAGGTCGCCTTCATACAGCCGGATGCGGTCGTCCATCTTGTAGTCGGCCACGTTGCGGCGCGCCACGGCGAGCGCGTCGGGCGAGATGTCGACGGCGTCGATCTTCGCGTTCGGCCACACGTGCGCGGCCACGATCGGCAGGCAGCCGGAACCGGTGCACAGCTCCAGCACCGGGCCGATGCTGTCGGTCTCGCCGACCCAGGGCTCCAGCCCGTCCTGCAGCAGTTCGCCGATAAAGCTGCGCGGCACGATCACGCGTGAATCGACGTAGAAGCGCAGGCCGTGCATAAAGGCCTCGTGCGTGATGTAGGCGGCCGGCACGCGCTCATTGACGCGGCGGTCGATGACCTTGAGCACGGCATCGACTTCCTCGGGCAGCAGGCGCGCGTCCAGGAAGGGATCGAGCGTGTCGAGCGGCAGGTTCAGCGTATGCAGCACCAGGTAGGCGGCTTCGTCATAGGCATTGGCGCTGCCGTGGCCAAAGGACAGGCGCGCGGCGGTAAAGCGCGAGACTGCGAGACGCAGCAGGTCGCGCACGGTGCGCAGGGGAGAGGGCGTTGCCATGTATGGGTGTCTTTCGGCGAAAAAAATCAGGCGACGAGACGTTCCAGCACGCCGCGGTAGACGTTCTTCAGCGGCTCGATGAAGCGCACTTCAACGTGCTCGTCGATCTTGTGGATGCTGGCGTTGGGCGGGCCGAACTCGATCACCTGCGGGCAGATTTTGGCGATGAAACGCCCGTCAGAAGTGCCGCCGGTGGTCGACAGCTCGGTCTTGACGCCGGTCTCGGCCTCGATCGCCGACGACAGCGCGTCGGACAGCTCGCCGCGCGGGGTCAGGAAGGGCTCGCCGCCCAGGGTCCAGTCCAGCGCGTATTCGAGCTGGTGGCGGTCCAGGATCGCATGCACGCGCGCCTTCAGGCCTTCGGGCGTGCTGGCGGTCGAGAAGCGGAAGTTGAAGTCGATGGTGACGTGGCCCGGGATCACGTTGGTGGCGCCGGTGCCGCCGTGGATGTTCGACATCTGCCAGCTGGTCGGCGGGAAGTACTCGTTGCCCTGGTCCCAGACCTCGGCGGCCAGCTCGGCCAGCGCCGGCGCGGCTTCATGGATCGGGTTGCGGCCCAGGTGCGGGTAGGCGATATGGCACTGAATGCCCTTGACCGTGAGCTTGCCCGAGAGCGAGCCGCGGCGGCCGTTCTTGACCATGTCGCCGAGCGTGTCGACCGAGGTCGGCTCGCCGATCACGCAGTAGTCCAGGCGCTCGCCGCGTGCGGACAGGGCCTCGACCACCTTGATGGTGCCGTCGTGCGCCGGGCCTTCCTCGTCGCTGGTGATCAGGAAGGCGATCGAGCCGGCATGCGCAGGATGCGCCTTGACGAACTCTTCCACCGCCACCACGAAGCCGGCGATGGAGGTCTTCATGTCGGCGGCGCCGCGGCCGTACAGCTTGCCGTCGCGGTGCGTCGGCGCGAACGGGTCCGAATGCCACTGCTCCAGCGGGCCGGTCGGCACCACGTCGGTATGGCCGGCAAAGACCAGCAGCTTGCCGTCCTTGCCCTGCGTGCCGCGCCTGACCGCCCACAGGTTGGTCACGCGGAAATCGTCGGGGCCGCTGACGAGCGCTTCGCAGTCGAAGCCGAGCGCCTTCAGGCGGGTTTCCAGGATGGCCTGGCAGCCTTCGTCGGCGGGCGTGACGGAGCGGCGGCGGATCAGGTCTTCGGTGAGGGCGAGGGTGGCGGTCATCGGACTACGGAAATGGAAATCAGAACTGGCCGGCGTACTGGTCGGCGGAGAAGCCGACCATCACCTTGCCATCGTGGGCCAGCACCGGGCGCTTGATCAGCGACGGGCTTTGCTGCATCAAGGCGATCGCGCCGGCTTCCTGCTCGGCGCGGGCCTTGTCGGCGTCCGACAGCGTGCGCCAGGTGGTGCCCTTGCGGTTGAGCAGCGTGGCCAGCGGCACATGCTTCAGCCAGCCGCGCAGCATGGCTTCATCCACGCCCTGCTTCTTGAAGTCGTGGAAGGTGTAGGCCACGCCGTTGGCATCCAGCCAGGTGCGGGCTTTCTTGACGGTATCGCAGTTGGGTATGCCGTAGAGCAGGACGGTCATGGCTAGTCTTGATGGATTGGATTCAGCGGAACAGCAGGTTCAGCGCGATCACCAGGCCGCCCAGGCCCAGCGCCACGCCGCCCATGGCCACCGCGGTCATCAGGCGTAGGCGGCGGTCCAGCCGGGCGGCTTCCTTGCGCAGCGCGTCGATGGTGATGGCATGTTGCTCGGCCAGCAGCTTGACGGCCTCGGCCTGCTGCACGGCAGCGGCTTCCAGCTCGGCGATGCGGGCGGCGGGATCGCGCGTGTCGGCCACCGCGCCTTCCGGCGTGCCGTCCTTGCGCTTGTTCTTCTTCAGTTTCTCGATGGTCTTGTTGGCCTGCTCGAGAATGGTGGGCAGCAGGGAGAGCACGGTACTGACGGTGGTGGGATCCAGGGCCATGAGTCGCTTGCGGAGGGAAGGCATGTTCAGCCTGGCCAGGCGGGGTGACAACGGAAATACTGCCCCGGGGCCGGGCCCCGGGACGGGGCGGCGCAGCCGTTGCGGGCTGCGCCAGGCGTGCTCAGTCGCCGCGCAGCAGGTCGTTCAGGCTGGTCTTGGCGCGGGTCTGCGCGTCGACCTTCTTCACGATCACGGCGCAGTACAGGCTGTACTTGCCATCCTTGGACGGCAGGTTGCCCGCCACCACCACCGAGCCGGCCGGCACGCGGCCATAGTGGATCTCGCCGGTTTCGCGATCGTAGATCTTGGTCGACTGGCCCAGGTACACGCCCATCGAGATCACCGAGTTCTCTTCCACGATCACGCCTTCAACCACTTCCGAGCGCGCGCCGATAAAGCAGTTGTCTTCGATGATCACCGGGTTGGCCTGCAGCGGCTCCAGCACGCCGCCGATGCCCACGCCGCCCGACAGGTGGACGTTCTTGCCGATCTGTGCGCACGAACCGACCGTGGCCCAGGTGTCGACCATGGTGCCTTCGTCGACGTAGGCGCCGATATTGACGTACGACGGCATCAGCACCGCGTTCTTGGCGATGAACGAGCCGCGGCGGGCCACGGCCGGCGGCACCACGCGGAAGCCGGCCTTGGCGAAGTCGTCTGCGCTCCAGTTGGCGAACTTGGTCGGCACCTTGTCGTAGAACTGGGCAAAGCCGCCGGCGCTCATCGGCGCGTTGTCTTCCAGGCGGAACGACAGCAGCACGGCCTTCTTGATCCACTGGTTGACGATCCAGTCCTTGCCTTGCTTCTCGGCCACGCGCAGCGCGCCGGAATCCAGCTGGCTGATGACGTTGGCGACGGCCTCGCGGATGTCGTTGGGGGCGGACTTGGGCGACAGGCTGGTGCGGTCTTCCCAGGCCTGGTCGATCAGGGCTTGCAGAGCTTGCGTCATGTTCGTTTTCTCAGGTGTTGAATGTTGATGTTCGGCCAATTGTGTTCTCCCTCTCCCCTCAGCGGGAGAGGGTCGGGGAGAGGGGTGGTCTAGCAAGGCACCACGCTGGTAGAACCGCCTGCCCTCTCCCCCGGCCCCTCTCCCGCAAGCGGGAGAGGGGAGCAAACCAGTGGTCAAGGCCAAAGCCTCAGGCCAGCGATTTGCAGAATTCCACGATCCGGCGCGCACCTTCCAGGCATTCCTCCGGCGTCGCCACCAGCGCCATGCGCACGCGGTTTGCCCCCGGGTTAATGCCGTCGGCTTCGCGCGCCAGGTAGCTGCCGGGCAGCACGGTCACGTTCTGCTCGGCCAGCAGGCGCGCGGCGAATTCGGTATCGGTGAGGCCGGTGCGCGAGACATCGGCCCACAGGTAGAAGCCTGCATCGGGCAGCGCCACGTCCAGCACCTCAGCCAGCATCGGCGTGACTTCGCTGAACTTGCGCACGTAGGCGGCGCGGTTCTCGCGCACATGCGATTCATCGTTCCAGGCGGCGATGCTGGCGCTCTGCACCGCCGGGTTCATGGCGCCGCCGTGGTAGGTACGGTATAGCAGGAATTTCTTCAGCAGCGCGGCGTCGCCGGCGACGAAGCCCGAGCGCAGGCCCGGCACGTTGGAGCGCTTGGACAGGCTCGAGAACATCACCAGCCGGTCAAGGCCGCGGCCCAGCTTGTGCGCGGCTTCCAGCGCACCCAGCGGGGCGCGGCCCTCGTCGAAATAGATCTCCGAGTAGCACTCGTCCGAGGCGATCACAAAGCCGTAGCGGTCCGACAGCGCAAACAGCTGCTTCCAGTCTTCCAGCGACAGCACCGCGCCGGTCGGGTTGCCGGGCGTGCACACAAATAGCAGTTGCACCTTCTGCCAGACCTCGTCGGCGATGCGGTCGAAGGCCGGGGCGAAGTTGCGCGCCGGGTCGCTGTTGGCGAACACCGGGGTGGCGCCGGCCAGCAGCGCCGCGCCTTCGTAGATCTGGTAGAACGGGTTGGGGCACAGCACCAGCGCGCCCGCGCGGGTGCCGTCGACCACGGTCTGGGCAAAGGCGAACAGCGCCTCGCGCGAGCCGGTCACCGGCAGCACTTCGGTGGTGGCGTTGACCTTGGGCAGGCCGTAGCGGCGTTCCAGCCAGCTGGCGATGCACTGCCGTAGTGCATCGGAACCTGCCGTTGTGGGATAATTCGCCAGCCCCGCGAGCGACTCTGCCAGCGCTTGCTTGATGAATTCAGGCGTCGGATGCTTGGGCTCACCGATGCCAAAGCTGATGGCCGGCTTGTCGGCAGGCTTTACCTGCGCAAAGAGCACCCGCAGTTTCTCGAACGGGTAGGGCTGGAGCAGGTCGAGGCGCGGATTCACAGTGTCAGTCGGGGCCGGTTAAAACGACGCATTATAGAGGAACGGCGCGGGTTTCCGTGCGCCGGCCCGGCCCGCGCGGCCGGCCACGAGCACGGATGGCGGGCATCACGCCCTGGTGATGCCGCCGGCGCCGTCCGGACCCTGCCTGCCTGTCACCGGTCGGCGGCCCGGCTCGCCTCGCTTTGATCCCCTTTATGAGCACAAATACTGTTGCGGCGCAGCATGCGCCGGCCGACCGCCATGCGGTCAAGGCATCGCTTTCCATCCTGATCGGCGCCTCGGTCTGGGGCATCGCCTGGTTCCCGTACCGCGTGCTGGCGGGCTGGGGTCTGGGCGGCATGCACGCCGCGGCGCTGGTGAGCTCGGTCGCGGCGGTGCTGTCGCTGCTGGTCTTCCGCCGGCACCTGGCCGGCCTGCGCCCGCACTTGCTGTTTGTCGCGATCGGGCTGGCGGCGGGCGTGACCAACGCCGGCTTCGTCTGGGGCAGCGTCAACGGCCATGTGATGCGCGTGCTGCTGCTGTTCTACCTGACCCCGGTCTGGACCGCGCTGTTTGCCCGGCTGTTCCTGGGCGAGCGGCTGTCGGCGGCGGGGCTGTCGCTGGTGGCGCTGGCCCTGTTCGGCGCCGGGCTGATGCTGTGGACGCCCGAGGTCGGCGTGCCGCTGCCGGGCTCCGCCGCCGAATGGTCGGGCCTGATCGGCGGCATGGGCTTTGCCGTCAACAATGTGCTGTCGCGCCGCGCCGGCCAGCGCTTCCCGGACATGGACGCACGCGTGCGCACGGTGGTGGTCTATCTGGGCTGCACGGTGGTGGGCGTGCCGGCCGCGCTGCTGCTCGATGGCCCGTCGGTGGCCATCGTCGCGGGCGCGCAGGTCAGCGTGGGCATGCTGGTGCTGGGCCTGGCGGCGGTGCTGGTGGTCAGCAACTCGGTGGTGCAATACGGGCTGCAGCGGCTGCCGGCCAACCGCGTGTCGCTGCTGATGCTGTTCGAAATCGTGATCGCAGCGCTGTCCTCGTGGTGGTTGGCGACCGAGGTGCTGAGCTGGAAGGAAGCGGCCGGCGGCCTGTGCATCATCGCCGCCGGCGCTTTGTCGGGACTGGTGCACCGGAGCCGCGCGCCGGCGCCGGCCGCAGCGGGCGCCGAGGCAGCGGCATGTCACTGACTGAGCCGGCGGGTGCTTCAGTGCAGCATGACCCGCGACACCATTGCCACCAGTGGCGTCCGTACCGCGCGCTCGACGCCGCGGTGCAAGTGCAGCGGCCGCAGCAGCATCTTCACGGTCATTTCGATGGGGATGTTGCGCCGGATCACCCCGGACACGCGCGCATTGAGCGCGCGCACCTCGGCTTCTGACACCGCTTCCACACCGCGCTCCATGCGCAGCACATTGCGCAGCGCGATCGCGGCGTCCTCGTTCTTGATCTCCAGCAGCCGGCGCGCCAGCGCACCCAGCACGCGCAGCCGGCCCAGCCGCTCGGATGCCGCAAAGCGGTTGAAGTACTGGTAGAAGTGCTTGTAGTGCCGCACCTCGTCGTTGGAGATGCGCCGCGTCAGGTCGCGCAGCACCGGTTCGTCGCTGGCCTGTTCCAGCGCGCGGTAGTAGGCGGCGGTGCCGGTTTCCACCACGCAGCGGGCCGCCATTTCCAGGCCCTCGGTCGGCTCGAACTGGTCGATCGAGCAGGTCTTGCTGTACTCGTCGAAGAAGCGTGCATAGCCGCGCTCCCAGTTGAATTCCGGCCAGACATGCTCGACATAGCGCCGCAGCGCCAGCCCGTGCTGCAGTTCCTCGGCTTCCCAGTGCTCGGCAAGCCAGTCGGCCGCGTCGGGCACACGGGCGTAATAGGTGGCAAGGTTGCCTGCATAGGTGTCGGATCCGCTCTCGATGAACGAGGCCGACACCAACAGGTAGAAGAGATCGCGGTCGCCGCGTACGCGTTCCACGTCGATCGCCTGGTAGTTGATGTCGCTGACAGACCACGGCCGGGCGGCCGTTGACGGTTCACTCATGCTCTGTCCTCCTGGTTGGCCAAAGGCTGCGAGGGGCGTTCATGGGCGTTTGGCTCGGAGCGCATCCGGAGTCACGCCGACAGATCAGAGACTAGCATTTACCCTAATTAGTTTCCCGGCGATTGGCCGGCAACGCTGGCTGACAGCGCCCACGGCGCCTGCCAAAGTGCTTGCGGAAACGCTTGTAAGGGGCGGAATAGCAAGGGAAATCGGCCATGGGATATGACGCCGGGGCGACTGCCAAACGGGCCGGCGAAGGCATCTGCGATGGTATGATTAGCCCCAATTCTCGGGCCCGAGGGGTATTTTGAGGTGCTGGCGTCACGCCGCGCCGGCTCCCGCGCAGCCCGGCTTTCTGAACAGTGCAATAGCCCCGATACCAGGCCGACCCGGTTCCGATACCGGAGTGGCCGATACCACACGAGAAACCGTGCGACTATCCTCGATCAAGCTGGCGGGCTTCAAGTCATTTGTCGATCCCACCAATTTTCAAGTGCCCGGCCAACTGGTCGGCATCGTAGGTCCCAACGGCTGCGGCAAATCGAACATCATCGATGCGGTGCGCTGGGTGCTGGGTGAGTCACGTGCGTCAGAGCTGCGTGGCGAATCCATGCAGGACGTCATCTTCAACGGCTCCACCGCGCGCAAGCAGGCCGGCCGGGCGAGTGTCGAACTGGTGTTCGACAATGCCGAGGGCCGCGCCGCCGGCCAGTGGAGCCAGTACGCCGAAGTCGCGGTCAAGCGCGTGCTGACCCGCGACGGCACTTCGTCCTACTACATCAACAACCAGCCGGTGCGCCGGCGCGACATCCAGGACATCTTCCTGGGCACGGGCCTGGGCCCGCGCGCCTACGCCATCATCGGGCAGGGCATGATCTCGCGCATCATCGAGGCCAAGCCCGATGACATGCGCATCTTCCTGGAAGAAGCCGCGGGCGTGTCCAAGTACAAGGAACGCCGCCGCGAAACCGAAAACCGCCTGTCCGACACGCGCGAGAACCTGACCCGCGTGGAGGACATCCTGCGCGAACTCGGCAGCAACCTCGAAAAACTGGAAGGCCAGGCCGAGGTGGCGCAACGCTTCAAGACGCTGCATGCCGACGGCGAAGAAAAGCAGCACCTGCTGTGGCTGCTGCGCAAGCGCGAGGCCCAGCAAGAGCAGGAACGCCACCAGCGCGCCATCGAGCAGGCCCAGATCGACCTGGAAGCGCAGACCGCGCAGCTGCGCCATGTCGAAGCCGAGCTCGAAACCATGCGCGCCGCGCATTACGCGGCGTCCGATGGCATGCACGCCGCGCAGGGCGCGCTGTATGAGGCCAACGCCGAAGTTAGCAAGCTCGAAGCCGAGATCCGCTACGTGGTGGAATCGCGCAATCGCGTGCAGGCCCAGATCGCCGCGCTGACCGGGCAGCGCGAGCAGTGGCAGGGCAAGGCCGAACAGGCCACCGACGAGCTGGCGCAGGCCGAAGAAAACCTGGCCGTGGCCGAAGGCCGCACGGTCGAGGCGCAGGAAGCCGTCGCCCACAAGAACGACGAACTGCCGACGCTGGAAGGGCAATGGCGCGACGCCCAGCAACTGCTCAACGAGCAGCGCGCCGGCATCATGCAGGCCGAGCAGGCCCTGAAGCTCGAAGCCGCGCAGCAGCGCAGCGCCGACCAGATGCTGCAGCAGCTGGAACAGCGCCGCGAACGCCTGTCGGCGGAAGAAAAGGGCCTGGACCGTCCCGACGAGACCCGCCTGGAGCAGGCCCGCGCCGAGCTGGCCGAGCAGGAAGCGCTGGTCGAGGAAGCCCAGGCCGTGCTGGCCGACGCCGAAGAGAGCGTGCCGCGCCTGGACGAAGCGCGCCGCGCCGCGCAGGCGCGCGTGCACAGCGAAGCCTCCGCAATCGCCACGCTGGAGGCGCGCCTGTCGGCGCTGCGCCAGCTGCAGGAGAACGTGCAGACCGACGGCAAGGTGCAGCCGTGGCTGGCCAGGCATGAGCTGGCCGAGCTGCCCCGCCTGTGGAAGAAGGTCCATATCGAGCCGGGCTGGGAAAACGCGCTCGAATCCGTGCTGCGCGAGAAGCTGGCCGCGCTGGAAGTGTCGAACCTGGACTGGGTCAAGGCCTTCCTGTCCGACGCGCCGCCGGCCAAGCTGGCGTTTTACTCGCCGCCGGCCGCCGCCCGTCCGCTGGAAACGCCTGCCGGCCTGCGCCCGCTGATGTCGCTGGTCCAGATCACTGAGCCGGGCATCCGCGCCGTGATGCAGGACTGGCTGGCCGATATCTATGTCGCCACCGACATGGCGCAGGCGCTGGCCGCACGCAACACGCTGCCTGACGGCGCGTCGTTCGTCGTGGCCGAGGGCCACCTGGTGGGCCGCAACGCCATCCAGATCTACGCCGCCGATTCCGAGCAGGCCGGCATGCTGGCGCGCGAGCAGGAGATCGAAAATCTGCAGAAGCAGGCGCGCGCGCAGCTGCTGCTGTCCGACGAAGCCAAGACCCAGGCGGTGCGTGCCGAAGCGGCCTACACCCAGGCCAGCCAGGGGCTCGGCGATGCCCGCGCGCGCGCCGAGCAGGCTACCCGCCGCGTGCACGCGTTGCAGATGGACGTGCTCAAGCTGTCGCAGGCGATGGAGCGCTACTCCGCCCGCAGCGGCCAGATCCGCGAGGAGCTGGACGAAATCCACGCGCAGATCGAGGAACAACGCGCCATCCGGGCCGAATCCGAAGCCAGCTTCGAGCAGCATGACGCCGCGCTGGCAGAGATGCAGGCCACTCACGAAGACCAGCAAATGGCCTTCGAGGCGCTGGACAGCAAGCTCTCGGGCGCGCGCCACCAGCTGCGTGATTTCGAGCGCGCCGCACAGGAAGCCCTCTTTGCCGAGCGCAACCTGGCCAGCCGCATCGACGAGCTGCGCCGCAATATCCAGGTGGCCGCCGACCAGGCCGAACGCATCGCCGAATCGCTGGAAAACGCCCGCGCCGAGCTGGAGACCATCAACGAGCAGACCGCGCATACCGGCCTGCAGGAAGCGCTGGAGCGCCGCGCCGAGAAGGAAGAAAAGCTCACCATCGCGCGCACCGAACTCGATGCGCTGTCGGCGCAATTGCGCCAGCACGACGAGCAGCGCCTGGCCGCCGAGCGCAGCCTGCAGCCGCTGCGCGACCGCATCACCGAGCTGCAGCTCAAGGAACAGGCCGCGCGCCTGAACCAGGAGCAGTTCAGCGAGCAGCTGACCGCGGCCGAAGTGGACGAGGCCGCGCTGGCCGACAAGCTGACCGGCGATCTGAAGCCGTCATACCTGCAGGGCGAAGTCACGCGCATCAACAACGCCATCAACGCGCTGGGCCCGGTCAACATGGCCGCGCTCGATGAACTGGCGGCGGCGCGCGAACGCAAGACCTTCCTCGATGCGCAGTCGGCCGACCTGAACGACGCCATCAATACGCTGGAAGACGCGATCGCCAAAATCGACCAGGAAACCCGCGCGCTGCTGCAGGGCACCTTCGACCAGGTCAACCATCATTTCGGCGAGCTGTTCCCGTCGCTGTTCGGCGGCGGCCAGGCGCGCCTGATCATGACCGGCGAGGAAATCCTCGACGCCGGCGTGCAGGTGATGGCGCAGCCCCCGGGCAAGAAGAACTCGACCATCCACCTGCTGTCGGGCGGCGAGAAGGCGCTGACCGCGATTGCGCTGGTGTTTGCCATGTTCCAGCTCAACCCGGCACCGTTCTGCCTGCTGGACGAGGTGGACGCGCCGCTGGACGACGCCAACACCGAACGCTACGCCAATATGGTGGCGCGCATGTCGGACAAGACTCAATTCGTTTTCATCTCACATAACAAGATTGCCATGGAAATGGCTCATCAACTCATTGGCGTGACCATGCAGGAGCAGGGCGTTTCGCGTATCGTGGCCGTGGATATGGACGCGGCGGTTTCGATGGCGGAGGCAGCATGAAACTGAACATGGACCTGCAGACCGCGCTGATCGTCGCGGGCCTGGTTTTCGTGGTACTGGTGTTCGGCTACAACCAGTGGCAGATCCGCAAGGCGCGCCGCCCGCGCGAGCTCAGCCCCGAAGACGACCTGCCGCCGATGCGCGAGCCGGTGGTCGGGCAGGGTACCGCGCCGGAAACCGCCGCGCGCCTGCACGAAGCCGCTGCCGAACAGGCACCGCGGCGTGAGCCGACGCTATCTCCGGCGCAGGCCACGGCCGGTGCCGCGGTGGCGACGGACAGCAACCATGCGGCTGCCGCCGCTGCGGCCGCCGCAAGCACCGCGGACGCCGACGAAGTCGTCGCCGAGGAAGTGTCCGTCGCGACCGCCGCGACGCATGCCGAGGCCGCCGAGGACGAGGCTGAAGCCAAAGCCGAGGCCACTCCGGCCCCGGTTCCCGCACCTGCACCCGCCCCAGCTCCGGTGGCCGCCGTGCCCGATGGCCAGCCCACGCCTGCCTTGATCGATCCGCTGATCGACTGCATCGTGCCCCTGCACCTTGAGCGCAAGGCCTCCGGTGACCGCATCCTGCCGCTGACCGGCCGGCTGCGCCGCGCCGGCACCAAGCAGGTCCATATCGAGGGCCTGCGCACCGAAGCCAATGCATGGGAGCCGGTCACCGCCGGCCACCAGTACGAAGACCTGCAGGTCGGCGTGCAGCTGGCCAACCGCGGCGGCCCGCTCAACGCGCTGGAATTTTCGGAGTTCATCACCGCGGTGGAGTCGCTGGCCGAGTCGCTCGACGCTTCGGCCGACCTGCCGGACATGAGCGAGACCGTCGCCAATGCGCGCGAGCTCGACGGCTTTGCCGCCGGCTGCGACGTGCAGCTGGGCGTCAACGTGATCTCGGATGGCGCGCCGTGGTCGGCGGCGTACGTGCAGAACGTTGCCACGCAGGACGGGCTGGTGCTGTCGCGCGACGGCACGCGTTTTATCCGCTACCAGGCCAATGCCGAGGGCGTGCAGCGTCCGCTGTTCACGCTGCAGTTCGGCGACACCAACTTCCTGCGCGACGACCTGACCGTCAAGGCCGGCCGCCAGATCACGCTGCTGCTCGACGTGCCGGTGGCCGACCAGGCCGCCAAGCCGTTCAAGACCGTGTGCGAATACGGTCACACGCTGGCCCAGCGCATGGGCGCGCAGCTGGTCGACGACAATATGCGGCCGCTGACCGAGGCCTCGTTCGTCGCGATCTTCAGCCAGCTTGAAACGCTGTACAACAAGCTGGAAGCGCGCGGCATGCCGGCCGGTTCGTTGGTGGCGCAGCGCCTGTTCAGTATCTAGCCGGAGCCTGCCATGACCGCAACACACCGCGGCGCGCAGGCAGATGCCTCCGCGCCCGCCGGCCCCTTGCCGCCCGAAGCCGCCGCCAAGCGCGTGGCCTGGCTGCGCGACGAGCTGGATCGCCACAACTACCAGTACTACGTGCTGGACGCGCCTACCATTCCCGACGCCGAGTACGACGCGCTGTTCAGCGAGCTGCAGGCGCTGGAGCTGGAGCATCCCGAACTGCAGACGCCGGACTCGCCCACCCAGCGCGTGGGCGGCGAGCCGCTGTCGGCCTTCGATTCGGTGCGCCACCGCGTGCCGATGCTGTCGCTCAACAACGGCTTCGCCGACGACGACGTGCTGAACTTCGACCGCCGCTGCGCGCAGGGCCTGGGCCGCACCGCGCCCGCAGCCGGCGAGCAGGACCTGTTCAGCGCGGCCGATGCGGTCGAGTACGCCTGCGAGCTGAAGTTCGACGGCCTGGCCATGTCGCTGCGCTATGAGGACGGCAGGCTGGTGCAGGCCGCCACCCGCGGCGACGGCGAGACCGGCGAAGATGTCACGGTCAACGTGCGCACCATCAAGGCGATCCCGCTGAAGCTGCGCGGCCAGGCTCCCGCCGTGCTTGAAGTGCGGGGCGAAGTCTTCATGTACCGCGGCGACTTCGACAAGCTCAACGAACGCCAGGCCGAGGCCGGCGAGAAGACCTTCGTCAACCCGCGCAACGCCGCCGCGGGCAGCCTGCGCCAGCTCGATCCGCGCATCACCGCCAAGCGGCCGCTGTCGTTCTTCGCCTACGGCCTGGGCGAGCTGCAGGGCGTGGACCGTCCGCCCACCCACAGCGCCATGCTCGACGGCTTTGCCGCGCTGGGTCTGCCGGTGTGCAAGGACCGGGCGGTGGTGAAGGGCGCGCAGGGCCTGCTGGATTTCTACCGCGATATCGGCCAGCGCCGCGACGCGCTGCCGTATGACATCGACGGCGTGGTCTACAAGGTCAACGCACTGGCCGAACAGGAGCGCCTGGGCTTTGTCTCGCGCGCGCCGCGTTTTGCGCTGGCGCACAAGTTCCCGGCGCAGGAAATGACCACCATCGTCGAGGACATCGAAGTGCAGGTCGGCCGCACCGGCGCGATCACGCCGGTGGCGCGGCTCAAGCCGGTGTTTGTCGGCGGCGTCACGGTGACCAACGCCACGCTGCACAACGAGGACGAGATCCGCCGCAAGGACGTGCATATCGGCGACACCGTGATCGTGCGCCGCGCCGGCGACGTGATCCCGGAGGTGGTCGCCGTGGTGACCGAACGCCGCCCCGACGATGCGCGCGCGTTCGTGATGCCGACTGCCTGCCCGGTCTGCGGCTCGCATATCGAAAAGCTGGAAGACGAAGCCATCGCCCGCTGCACCGGCGGCCTGATCTGCGCCGCGCAGCGCAAGCAGGCGCTGCTGCACTTCGCGCAGCGGCGCGCCATGGATATCGAAGGCCTGGGCGACAAGCTGGTCGAGCAACTGGTCGACCAGGGCATCGTGCGCACGCCGGCGGATCTGTTCAAGCTGGGCGTGGCCAAGCTGGCCGCGCTGGAGCGCATGGCCGACAAGTCGGCGGCCAACCTGGTGGCGGCGATCGACGCGTCGCGCGAGACCACCATGAACCGCTTTATCTTCGCGCTGGGCATCCGCCATGTGGGCGAAGCCACCGCCAAGGACCTGGCCAGGCATTTCGGCAAGCTCGATGCGCTGATGGCAGCCGACGAAGCCGCGCTGCTGGAGGTGAACGACGTCGGCCCGGTGGTGGCGCAGTCGATCGCGCACTTCTTTGCCGAGCCGCACAACGTCGAGGTCATCGAACAACTGCGCGCCGCAGGCGTACACTGGACGGAAAGCGAGCCGGTGGCCAAGGCCCCGGCGCCACTGTCGGGCAAGACCTTCGTGCTGACCGGCACGCTGCCCACCATGTCGCGCGAGGACGCCAAGGAACTGCTGGAAGCCGCCGGCGCCAAGGTGGCGGGTTCGGTATCGAAGAAGACCGACTACGTGGTCGCGGGCGCCGAGGCAGGCAGCAAGCTCGACAAGGCCGAGGCGCTGGGCGTGCCGGTGCTGGACGAGGCCGGCATGCTGGCGCTGCTGGCAGAGGCCGGCGCCGCGCCGGCACAGGAATAACCGGGGAAACAACCATGATCCGCGAGATTCTCAAGATGGGCGATCCGCGCCTGCTGCAGGTGGCGCGGCCGGTGGAGCGCTTCAATACGCCGGAGCTGCGCACGCTGATCGAAGACATGTTCGACACCATGGACCACGCCAACGGCGCGGGCCTGGCCGCGCCGCAGATCGGCGTGGACCTGCAGGTGGTGATCTTCGGCTTCGACCGCAACCCGCGCTACCCGGACGCGCCGACCGTGCCCAAGACAGTGCTGATCAATCCGGTGCTGGAAATGGAGTCCGACGAGATGGAGGACGGCTGGGAGGGCTGCCTGTCCGTCCCCGGCCTGCGCGGCGTGGTGCCGCGCCACCTGCGGCTGAAGTACAGCGGCCATGACCTGATGGGCAACCGCATCGAGCGCGTGGCCGAGGGCTTCCATGCGCGTGTGGTGCAGCATGAGTGCGACCACCTGCAGGGGATCCTCTATCCGATGCGGATCAAGGACTTCAGGCAGTTTGGGTTTACGGAGGTGTTGTTTCCGGATCTGCCGCCGAATAACGACGATTGAAGAGCTGTGCGGCGCGGTATCGAACCCGCGCAAGGCGCAAAAAAACCGGTCCCCAGGACCGGTTTTTTTGTGTCGGCGAATTCCGGAATCAGAACTTCTCAAACTGCCCCAGGAACCGCCACTTGCCCGGCGGCAGGTCCCCCAGCACCACGCGTCCCATGCGCACGCGCTTGAGGCCGACCACCTGCAGCCCGACCTGCTCGCACATCCGACGGATCTGGCGCTTGCGGCCTTCGCGCAGCACGAAGCGCAGCTGCTCCTCGTTCTGCCAGCTCACCTTGGCCGGCTTGAGGGGAACGCCATCCAGCGACAGCCCGTGGCGCAGCAGCTCGAGATCATCGGCCGGGAATTCCGCGCTGATATTGCGCTCGACCACGCCCTGCGGCGAGTGCCAGATCACGCGCACCAGGTATTCCTTCTCGACGGTCGAATCCTCGCCGATCAGCGCGCGCGCGACGCGGCCGTCCTGCGTCAGCACCAGCAGGCCGGTTGAGTCGATATCAAGGCGGCCGGCGGGTGCCAGGCTCTTGCGTTGCCACGGGGCAAAGCGCTTGCGCGTGGGATCGCCTTCCCACTGGTTCTCGGGGGTGAACAGCACCGCGGCCGGCTCGTAGCCGTCTTCGGCCTGGCCGGAGACGTAGCCCACCGGCTTGTTCAGCAGCACCGTGACACGCTCGCCTTGTTCGGAGCGCGCTTCCTGCATGATCTCGATCACGGCGTCGGGGCGGATGCGGCTGCCCAGTTCGGTCACGGGCTTGCCGTTGACCAGCACCCAGCCGTGCGGGATCCATTCGTCGGCTTCGCGGCGCGAGCACAGGCCCAGTTCGGACATGCGCTTGGACAGGCGCACCAGGCCATCGTCGTGGCTGGACTCGGCGCGGGCGGGCTTTTCCTGGCGCGCGGCCGGTGCCTGCTGGCGTGCCGGGCCTGCGGTGCGGATGCGGTCGGCGGTGTCGCTGAAGCGGCGTGCCGGCGCGGTGCCTTCACGGCGGCGCTCGCCCGACGGCGCGGGGCGCGGGCGCTGCTCGTCATCGCCATAACGGCGCGGACGCGAGTCGGCGCCTTCGAAGCGGCGGGGACGGTTCTCGTCGTCGCCATAGCGGCGCGGGCGCGAGTCGGCGCCTTCGAAGCGGCGAGGGCGGTTCTCGTCATCGCCAACGCGGCGCGGACGCGATTCGGCGCCTTCGAAACGGCGGGGGCGGTTGTTGTCCTCGCCAGCACGGCGCGGCGGACGCGAATCACCGCCCTCGAAGCGGCGCGGCGGGCGCGCTTCGCCGCCTTCGAAATGGCGCGGACGAGCCTCGCCGCGATCGTCGCCAGTGCGGCGCGGGCGGTTGTCGTCGTCGCCAAAGCGGCGCGGCGGACGCGAATCGCCGCCCTCGAAACGGCGCGGACGTGCCTCGCCGCGATCGTCGCCAGTGCGGCGCGGGCGGTTGTCGTCGTCGCCAAAGCGGCGCGGCGGACGCGAATCGCCGCCCTCGAAACGGCGCGGACGTGCCTCGCCCCGGTCATCGCCAGTGCGGCGCGGGCGGTTGTCGTCGTCGCCGAAGCGGCGCGGCGGGCGCGCCTCGCCGCCTTCGAAGCGGCGCGGACGTGCCTCGCCCCGGTCATCGCCGAAGCGGCGCGGACGCGCCTCGCCGCCTTCCGGGCGGCGCGGGCGTGCCTGGCGTTCGCCGTCAGCGGGACGCGGCGCGCGGGCCTGCGCTTCGCCCTGGGCCGGACGGCCGCCGGTCTTGCCGCCGGCGCGCTCCTGGGCGCGCTTGATGCCTTCGGAGACGGCTTGCACGCGCTTGCGGTTCAGGTCGGACACGCGCACGGGGCGGGTACCGGTCTTGCGCGCGGCCGTGCCGGTGTCGCTGGCGGCCTTGATACCTAGCGTCTTGCGCTTCGGCGAATTGCTGTCGGTCATATGTTGATGCTGCCCGCCCGCCTCAGATGGCGAGGGCGGCGAGCAAGTCCTGTTCAAGCTGAATCTGCAATCGGTTGTCGGCCGCCCGGCGGCGGGCCCCCTCGACCAGGAACACGTCTTCGACGCGTTCGCCCAGGGTGTTGATGCGTGCCGTGTGGACGGATACGCGATGCCGTGCCAGTACGCGGGCGATGGCGTACAGCAGGCCGGTGCGGTCGTTGGCGGACAGCGACAGCAGGTAATACTGGCCGCGCTCGTCGGGGCGCAGGTCCACGCGCGGCTTGATCGGGAAGCTGCGCGACTGGCGCGACAGCCGCCCCTGCGTGGGTTCGGGCAGTGCGCCTTGCAGGCGCAGCCGCTCGCACAGTTCGTGCTCGACCAGCGCGATGATGTCGCGGTAGCTGCCGCCGTCGCCGGCCATGCCGGGGTCGGTGACCTGGAACGTGTCCAGCGCGTAGCCGTGGCGCGTGGTGTGGATCTTGGCGTCCTGGATCGAGAATGCCTTGCGCTCGAAGTAGCCGCAGATGCGCGCGAACAGGTCGGGCTGGTCCTTGACGTAGACCGCCACCTGCAGGCCTTCGCCGGCGGGGGAGACGCGTGCCTTGACCACCGGCGTGGGGCTGTCCACCTTGTTGTACAGGTGGCGCGTGAGCCAGGCGATATCGTGCGAATCGTGGCGCAGGAAGAAAGCCACGTCGAGCTGCGCCCACAGGGACTTGCCCAGCGCCGGGTCGAAGGCCTTCAGGCGCAGCTCGGAGATGGTGTCTTCCTTGCGCTGCGACCACAGCGAATGCGAATCCACGCGCGCGCCGCCGAGCACGCGCAGCGTGATGTGGTACAGGTCTTCCAGCAGCTTGCCCTTCCACGCGTTCCATACCTTGGGGCTGGTGCCGCGGATGTCGGCCACGGTCAGCAGGTAGAGCGCGGTCAGGTAGCGTTCGCTGCCGACCACGCGGGCAAAGGCGTGGATCACATCGGGATCGGTCAGGTCCTGCTTCTGCGCCACGTGGCTCATGGTCAGGTGGTGCTCGACCAGCCAGCAGACCAGGTCGGCGTCTTCGCGCGCAATGCCGTGCTGCTTGCAGAAGCGGCGCGCATCCACGGTGCCAAGCTTCGAGTGGTCGCCGCCGCGGCCCTTGGCGATGTCGTGGAACAGCGCTGCCACCCACAGCACCCACGGCTTGTCGAAGCTGGCCATCAGCTGGCTGCAGAACGGGAACTCGTGGGTGTGCTCGACGATGGCGAAGCGGCGCATGTTGCGCACCACCATCAGGATGTGCTGGTCCACGGTGTAGACGTGGAACAGGTCGTGCTGCATCTGGCCGACGATGCGCCGGAAGTTGATCAGGTAGCGGCCCAGCACGCTGGTCTGGTTCATCAGGCGCAGCGCGTGGGTGATGCCCTGCGGCTCCTGCATGATGGCCAGGAACAGGCGGCGGTTTTCCGGATCGTTGCGCCAGCCCGCATTCATCACGGTGCGCGCGTTGTACAGCCCGCGCAGCGTGCGCGGCGACAGGCCTTTCACGCCGGGCGTGCGCTGGTACAGCAGGAAGGTTTCCAGGATCGCGTGCGGGTCGCGTTCATAGATGTCGTCGCTGGTGATTTCCAGCATGCCCTGGCGCTCGACAAAGCGCTCGTTGAGCACGCGCGTCACCTGAGACTCGCTCGGGAACAGCATCGCCTCGATGTTCAGCAGCAGCACGCTGTTGAGCTGCGTGACTGCCTTGGCCGCCCAGTAGTAGCGGCGCATCAGTTGTTCGCTGGCGCGCTTGCTGGTGGTCTGGCGATAGCCGAAGGACTCCGCCAGCGCGGTCTGCAGGTCGAATACCAGCACGTCCTGGCGCCGGCCGGCCACCAGGTGCAGGCGCGCGCGGATGGTCTTGAGCAGGCGCTCGTTGCGCGCGAGCTCCTGCGCTTCGCGCTGCGTCAGCAGGCCGCGCTCGAAAAGTTCTTTCCAGCTGTCGCCCAGGCCCGCCGCCTTGGTCATCCACAGGATCACCTGCAGATCGCGCAGGCCGCCGGGGCTTTCCTTGCAGTTGGGCTCGAGCGAGTAGGGCGTGTCCTGGTACTTGGCGTGGCGCTGGCGCATTTCCAGCAGCTTGGCCTGGAAGAACGCGGCCGGGTCCAGGTCGGCGAGGTAGCGCGTACGCATCGACTCGAACAGCTTGCGGCTGCCGGTCAGCAGCCGCGCTTCCAGCAGCGAGGTCTGGATGGTGACGTCCTGGCGCGACTCGCGGATGCAATCGTCCACGGTGCGCACCGAAGAGCCGATCTCCAGCCCGAGGTCCCAGCACAGGCCGATAAAGCGCTCCAGGCGCCCGGTGGTGTCCTGGTCTGGCTCGGCGGGCAGCAACAGCAGCACGTCGACGTCGGAGTAAGGCAGCAGCTCGCCGCGGCCATAGCCGCCCACCGCCACCAGCGCCGCGCCCGCGGGCATCCCCAGGCCGCGCCAGGCTTCCACCAGCCCGGCGTCGACGGCGCGGCGCAGCCGCGTGATCAGCGTGCCGACATTGGCGCTGATGTTGAAGTCGGCAAACAGTGCCTGCTTGTCGGCTTTGAGCTGGTCGCGCACGCGCGCGGCAAGCAGCAGTTCCGGCGTGGTGTCCATGGTGGTGGCGGGCTCGGCGAGCGAATTGGTGGGCACGGCTGGAAAAAGAAAGGCGCCCGGTCAGGCGCCCCTGGCTTCAGTGCGACCTCAGGCCGCGACGGAATCGGTGATAAAGGCCGGCGGCGCCGGGCTCCCGGCCGATACCGTGAGGACCTCGTAGCCGGTCTCCGTGACCAGCACGGTGTGCTCCCACTGCGCCGACAGGCTGCGGTCGCGGGTCTTGACCGTCCACTGGTCGGGCATGGTGCGGATATCGCGCTTGCCGGCGTTGATCATCGGCTCAATGGTGAAGATCATGCCGGCCTTGATCTCGGCGCCGGTGCCCGGGCGGCCGTAGTGCAGGATCTGCGGGTCTTCGTGGAAGTTCTTGCCGATGCCGTGGCCGCAGTACTCGCGCACCACGCTGTAGCCGGCGGCTTCGGCGTGTATCTGGATGGCGTGGCCGATGTCGCCCAGACGGGCGCCGTGGCGAACCTGCGCGATACCCTTCCACATGCATTCATAGGTCACCTGCGACAGGCGCTTGGCCAGGATCGAGCCCTCGCCGACGATGAACATGCGGCTGTTGTCGCCGTAGTAGCCTTCCTTGGTGATGACCGTGATGTCCAGGTTGATCGCGTCACCGTTCTTCAGCACGCGGTCGCCCGGAATGCCATGGCAGATCACGTCGTTGACCGAGGTGCAGATCGCGCCGGGGAAGGGCGGATAGCCGGGGGGGGCATAGTTCAGGCACGCCGACACAGTGCCTTGCACTTCACGCATGTAGGCGTGGCACAGGCGGTCGATCTCGCCGGTGGTGATACCTGGCTGAACGAAGGGCGTGATGTAGTCGAGGACCTCGGACCCAAGGCGGCAAGCCACGCGCATCTGGGCGATGTCTTCGGCGGTGTTCAGGTGAATGCTCATGCTGCGTCGCCAAAAAAGTGATGGCGAGGCCACTGGCCGCGCCGAAATCGAAAGGTCAATGTAGGATTATCGCACCATCGGGGCCAGATCGCAGCCTGTGCGCGCCGGTGCTGGGCTGAGTCCGCAGGGCGCCAGGAAGCCGGGCGGCTTGAGTGGGCCGCACTTTTGTTGCTACAATAGCGGGCTGACTTGGTTGCGGCGCAGCATTGCGTGCGCCAGGCCGGTATTTTGCAGGATTGTTCCTGCTGTCGTTTGAAATCGCTGGCCCGCCTATCCGGGGTGTTCCTTTTCAGGAATGTCGGGGCGGGCTTCAGACCTAACCCTCTGGAGTTTTACATGTCCGTTACCATGCGCGAAATGCTGGAAGCCGGTTGCCACTTCGGCCACCAGACCCGCTTCTGGAACCCGAAGATGGCCCCCTTCATCTTCGGTCATCGCAACAAGATCCACATCATCAACCTCGAAAAGACGTTGCCGATGTTCCAGGACGCAATGAAGTACGTGCGTCAGCTGGCAGCCAATCGCGGCACCATCCTTTTCGTGGGCACCAAGCGCCAGTCGCGCGAAATCCTGGCTGAAGAAGCTGGCCGTGCCGGCATGCCCTACGTCGACGCCCGCTGGCTCGGCGGCATGCTGACCAACTTCAAGACGGTCAAGACCTCGATCAAGCGCCTGAAGGACATGGAAGCCGCCAAGGAAGCCGGCGCGCTGGAAACCATGAGCAAGAAGGAAGCGCTGATGTTCGAGCGCGAGATGCTCAAGCTGGAAAAGTCGATCGGCGGCATCAAGGACATGGGCGGCGTTCCGGACGCGATCTTCGTGGTCGACGTCGGCTACCACAAGATTGCCGTGACCGAAGCCAACAAGCTGGGCGTGCCGGTGATCGGCGTGGTTGATACCAACCACTCGCCGGAAGGCATCGACTACGTGATCCCGGGCAACGACGACTCGAGCAAGGCCGTGGCCCTGTACGTGCGCGGCGTGGCCGACGCGATCCTGGAAGGCCGTGCCAACGCGGTGCAGGAAGTGGTTGAAGCCGCTCGCGGCGGCGACGACGAATTCGTCGAAGTGCAGGAAGGCTGATTGCCCGCCGCCTGATTGCCGGAAAGGAACCCGCTAGCGCGCATCGTCACCGCACGACAGACAAGCAACGCTTGCCGCCCGTCATCACGGGCTGCGCGCAAGGCGAAAGCCGGGGTACGCCGGCAGCCGGGCAAGAAGGGCAATTAAAAGGGGGCACATCTGGCGCCCCCTTTTTTTGAATTTGAATTGTTGTCATCCGCCGCAGGCAGTATCTGCCGCGGGTGTGCTGTAGACCCACCGACCGGGTGCCGCAGGCGACTGCCGGCAGCCGGCGTGAACCATTCAAGGAGTGACAAATGGCGGCAATTACCGCAAGCATGGTTGCAGAACTGCGCGCGAAGACCGACGCGCCGATGATGGAGTGCAAGAAGGCCCTGACCGAGGCCGACGGTGACCTGGACAAGGCCGAAGAGCTGCTGCGCGTCAAGCTGGGCAACAAGGCCAGCAAGGCCGCCTCGCGCGTGACCGCCGAAGGCGTGGTCGCATCGTTCATCGACGGCACCACCGGCGTGCTGGTCGAACTGAACTGCGAGACCGATTTCGTCTCCAAGAATGACGACTTCCTGGCGTTCTCGGCCAAGGTCGCCGAACTGATCGCCAAGCAGAACCCGGCCGACGTGGCCGCCCTGTCGGCGCTGGAAATCGACGGCGTGAGCGTTGAAGCCACCCGCACGGCCCTGATCGGCAAGATCGGCGAGAACCTGACGATCCGCCGCTTTGCCCGCTACGCCAACGGCGGCAAGCTGGTTTCGTACCTGCACGGCACCCGCATCGGCGTGATGGTCGAGTTCGATGGCGACGAAGCCGCCGCCAAGGACGTGGCCATGCACGTGGCCGCCATGAAGCCGGTGTCGCTGTCGGCCGAGCAGGTCCCCGCCGACCTGATCGCCAAGGAGCGCAGCATTGCCGAGCAAAAGGCTGCCGAGTCGGGCAAGCCCGCCGAGATCGTCGCCAAGATGGTCGAGGGTTCGGTGCAGAAGTACCTGAAGGAAGTCTCGCTGTTCAACCAGCCGTTCGTGAAGAACGACAAGCAGACGGTTGAGCAGATGCTGAAGGCCGCCAACACGACCGTGAAGGGCTTCACCCTGTTCGTGGTGGGCGAAGGCATCGAGAAGAAGCAGGACGACTTCGCCGCTGAAGTGGCCGCCCAGGTGGCCGCTGCCCAGAAGGGCTGATGTCCGGAGCGCCGCGGACTGCCCGTTCGGGCTGGTCCGGGCGCCTATAATGCCGCAGGGGCGCCGTAAGGTGCCCCTCTGCATAAGTAGTGCGGCGCTGCGCAGGCCGCGTTGCACCGCAGCAGCCAGTTTCCGTGGTGGTCCGGCAGTCCGGGGCACCCCGAAAACCGGCTTTCTTCCGCCGGCGGCACGAGGATCCGTGCCGCCGGTGCCAAAACATACGTCTCAAGATCGTCTCAACCGAGCGATTTGCTCCTGTCCGAGGGTGAACATGCCAGCCTACAAGCGCGTCCTTCTGAAACTGTCCGGTGAAGCCCTGATGGGCGACGATGCCTTCGGCATCAACCGCTCCACCATCGAGGCGATGGTGAACGACATTGCCGAGATCGTGAAGCTCGGTGTGCAGGTCGCGGTGGTCATCGGCGGCGGCAACATCTTCCGCGGCGTCGCCGGCGGCGCCGCCGGCATGGACCGCGCCACCGCGGACTACATGGGCATGCTGGCCACCATGATGAACGCACTGGCGCTGCAGGACGCGATGCGCCACGCCAATATCGAGGGCCGCGTGCAGTCCGCGCTGCGCATGGACCAGGTGGTCGAGCCCTATATCCGCCCGCGCGCGATCCGCCAGCTGGAAGAGGGCAAGGTGGTGATCTTCGCCGCCGGCACCGGCAACCCGTTCTTCACCACCGACACCGCCGCCGCGCTGCGAGGCTCGGAAATCGGTGCCGAGGTCGTGCTCAAGGCGACCAAGGTGGACGGCGTGTACACCGCCGACCCCAAGAAGGACCCGAGCGCGACGCGCTACACCACCATCAGCTTCGACGAGGCCATCTCGCGCAATCTGCAAGTGATGGACGCCACCGCCTTCGCCCTGTGCCGCGACCAGAAGCTGCCGATCAGGGTGTTCTCGATCGTCAAGCCGGGCGCGCTCAAGCGCATCATCCTGGGCGAGGACGAAGGTACGCTGGTGCACGTCTGAGGCAGGGCGCCAGACGCCGGGCTGCTGGTATCCGGCCGGGCAAAGGGTAGAATGATTCATTTTCGATCCCCGCCAGGGGGATCATGGTTGGCTGATTTCCGGAGGTAAAAATGAGCGTCGCCGACACAAAGAAGAGCGTCGAGCAGAAAATGCAGAAGTCGATCGAAGCCTTCAAGGCCGATCTGGCGAAGATCCGCACTGGCCGTGCCCATACCGGCCTGCTTGACCACGTTCAGGTGGACTACTACGGCTCGATGGTTCCCATCAGCCAGGTCGCGGCAGTCGGCCTGGCCGATGCGCGTACCATCACGGTGCAGCCCTGGGAAAAGAAGATGGTGGGCGCGGTCGAGAAGGCCATCCGCGACTGCGACCTGGGCCTGAACCCGGCCACCATGGGTGAAGTGATCCGCGTGCCGATGCCCGCACTGACCGAAGAGCGCCGCAAGGAGCTGACCAAGGTCGTCAAGGGCGAGGCCGAGGGCGCCAAGGTTGCCGTGCGCAACCTGCGCCGCGATGCCAACGAGCAGTTCAAGAAGCTGGTCAAGGACAAGACCATCTCCGAGGACGACGAGCGCCGCGGCCAGGACGAAGTGCAGAAGCTGACCGACAAGTACGTGGCCGAGATCGACAAGATGGTCGCCGAGAAAGAGAAGGAGATCATGACGGTCTGACCCCGTCCCGGCATGGCCGGGGCAGTCAACGACCGTCTGCCATCATGCAGCACATCAGTTCAACGCTCGACGTACCCGATACCTCCTACGTCCCCCGTCACGTTGCCATCATCATGGACGGCAACGGCCGCTGGGCGACCCAGCGGCACCTGCCGCGCGTTGCCGGGCACACGCGGGGGCTGGACGCGGTGCGCGCGGTGGTGGAAGCCAGCGCCGCCCGCGGCGTGCAGTTCCTGACGCTGTTCGCCTTCAGTTCCGAGAACTGGCGGCGCCCGGCGGACGAGGTCTCGTTCCTGATGCGGCTGTTCATGATGGCCCTGCGGCGCGAAGTGGTGAAGATGCACGCCAACAACATCCGGCTGCGGGTGGTGGGCGACCTGGCCCGCTTCAGCCCCCGCATCCAGCAGCTGATCCGCGATGCCGAGGCGCGCACGGCCGGCAACACCGGCCTGACTGTGACCATCGCCGCCAACTACGGCGGCCGCTGGGACCTGCTGCAGGCCATGCGCAAGATGCTGGCGCGCTCGCCCATGCTCGACCCGGCCTCGATCGACGAATCGGTGCTGGCGCCGCACCTGGCGATGGCCTATGCGCCGGAGCCGGATCTGTTCATCCGCACCGGCGGCGAACAGCGCATCAGCAACTTCCTGCTGTGGCAGCTGGCGTATTCCGAGTTGTATTTCACGGACGTTTTCTGGCCGGATTTCGACGCAGCGGAACTGGACAAGGCCTTCGCCTCGTACCGCCAGCGCGAACGCCGTTTCGGCCGCACCAGCGCACAGCTGGTTGCCCCGGGACTATCGGGTACGGCCTGAGCCTGGCTACTCCAACCTCTCACGGGACTGCAGCGCATGCTCCTCACCCGCGTCATCACCGCCCTGTGCCTGTTGCTGCTGATCCTGCCAATCCTGTTCCTGGCGCCGCCCGCGGCTCTGGCCGGGCTGGTGGCCGTGATCGTGCTGCTGGGCGGCTGGGAATTCGGCCGCCTGATCGGGCTGCGCGGGCCGTGGCCCTATGTCTATGCGCTGGCATGCCTGATCGCGGCCATTGCCTGGCATGACCTGCCGCTGCGCCACGCCACCACCTGGCTGCTCGAAGCCGCGGTAGTGTGCTGGGGCATCGCAGTGGTGCTGCTGGCGCGCGGCGTGCGGTCCGCGACGCCGTCGTTCACCGCCCTGGGCGCGGTGCTGGGGCTGGTGATGCTGCCCGCCTTCGCCCATGCCACCATGATCCTGCGCGGCGCCGGCATCGGCGTGCTGCTGACCGCGGCCGTGCTGGTGTGGGCGGCCGATATCGGCGCGTATTTCACCGGCAAGGCCATCGGCCGGCGCAAGCTTGCGCCTGGCATCAGCCCGGGCAAGTCCTGGGAAGGCGCCATCGGCGGCTGGCTGCTGGCGCTGGTGATTGGCCTGGCGCTCGCCGCCAGCCATGCCTTTGCACCGACCTGGTTCTCCGCGATGGGCGACCGCGGCGGGCTGGCCTACGTGGCGGTGCTGACCACGCTGCTGGTCGCCGCGAGCGTGGTCGGCGACCTGTTCGAATCGCTGCTCAAGCGCCAGGTCGGCAAGAAGGACAGCAGCCGGCTGCTGCCCGGCCATGGCGGCGTGCTGGACCGCATCGACGCCTTGCTGCCAGTGTTCCCGCTGGCGGCCCTGATGCTGATTTTTCTCTGAAGTCGTCTGCTATGCATCGCATTACCATCCTGGGCGCCACCGGCTCCATTGGCGAAAGCACGCTCGACGTCGTCAGGCGCCATGCCGACCGCTATGTGGTGCATGCGCTGACCGCCCACCGGCAGGTGCGCAAGCTGGCTGACCAGTGCGTTGAATTCCGCCCGGCCCGCGCCGTGGTGGGGACCGCCGAGGCGGCGCTCGAACTGGAAACCCTGCTGCGCGATGCCGGCGTGAAGACCGAGGTCAGCCACGGCGAAGCCGCGCTGGAATCCGTGGCCGCCGATGCGCAGACCGATTCGGTGATGGCCGCCATCGTCGGCGCCGCCGGCCTGCGCCCGACGCTGGCGGCAGCACGTGCCGGCAAGCGCGTGCTGCTGGCCAACAAGGAAGCGCTGGTGATGTCCGGGCGCATCTTCATGGATGCGGTGCGCGAGCACGGCGCCACCTTGCTGCCGATCGACAGCGAGCACAACGCCATCTTCCAGTGCCTGCCGGCCGACGATCCGCGCTACGGCCGGGGCGTTGCCAGGGTGCTGCTGACCGCGTCGGGCGGGCCGTTCCGCACGCGCGACCCGGCCACGCTGCACGATATCTCCCCCGACCAGGCCTGCGCCCATCCCAACTGGGTCATGGGCCGCAAGATCTCGGTCGATTCCGCCACCATGATGAACAAGGGCCTCGAAGTCATCGAGGCGCACTGGCTGTTCGGTGCCCCCGCCGAGCGCATCGAGGTACTGATCCATCCGCAGAGCATCGTGCATTCGATGGTGGCCTACACCGACGGCTCGGTGCTGGCGCAACTGGGCAACCCGGACATGCGCACGCCGATCGCCTATGGCCTGGCGTATCCGGAGCGGATCGATGCGGGGGTCACGCCGCTGGACCTGACCGTGGCTGGGGGCTTGCATTTCGAGAAGCCGGACCTGGTGCGCTTCCCGTGCCTGGGCCTGGCCTTCGATGCACTGCGCGCCGGCGGTGTGGCGCCGGCGGCCCTCAATGCAGCCAACGAGGTGGCGGTCGAGGCATTCCTGGGCGGTAAAGTGCGCTTCACGGACATTGCCGGTATCGTCCGGCAGGTGCTTGAGGCGACACCCCAGGGGCCTGCCGATACGCTCGAAGCGGTGCTGTCAGCCGACGCGCTGGCGCGCGAGGCGGCACGCGAGGGCGTGGCCGCCCTGGCTGCAAAGCGCTGATCCGGCGGGGCGGCTTGCCGCATCTGCGACAATAGCGGCTGCGGCGGCCCCGGATCCCCCGGGGCCCGGCGCGCCAGTCCTGCCATCGTTACCGACGTCCCGACTCCATGCAAACCGTACTCGCTTTCATCGTTGCCCTGTGCGTGCTGATCTATGTGCACGAAATGGGGCACTACCTCGCCGCGCGCGCCTGCGGCGTGAAGGTGCTGCGTTTCTCGATCGGCTTCGGGCGGCCCTTGCTGCGCTGGATCTCGAAAAGCCGCGACCAGACCGAATGGACGGTGGCGGCGATCCCGCTGGGCGGTTATGTCAAGATGCTGGACGAGCGCGAGGTCGACCCCGAGCGCGACACGCCGATCGACCCGGCCGACCTGCCGCGGGCTTTCAACCGCCAGCCGGTCGGCAAGCGCTTCGTGATCGTGGCGGCCGGCCCGCTGGCCAATTTTGCACTGGCAATCGTGCTGTATTTCGCGCTCTTTGCCGGCGGCATGCGCGAGCCCGTGCCGGTGGTGGCGGCGCCCGCGGCCGGCACCATGGCGGCGCAGGCCGGCGTGCGCGAAGGCGACCGGGTGCTGTCGCTGACCGCCAATGACCATACCGAAGCAGTGCGATCCTGGAATGACCTGCGCATGGCCGTATTCGCCGAGGGCTTTGGCGATGCGCGCGCCGTGCTGCGCGTGCGCGGCGCCGACGGGGCCGAGCGCGACGTAACGCTGCCGCGCCTGCCCAATACCGGCGGCAATCCCGAGCAGGATCCGCTGGCCACGCTGGGCCTGAACCTGAAGGGCGGGCCGGTGACGATTACCGAGGTGCTGCCGGACTCGGCCGCCGAGCGCGCCGGACTGAAAAAGGACGACCGCATCGTTGCCTGGCAGGGCAGCCCGCTCACGCAGGCCAGCGCGCTGATCAAGGCGGTGCGCAGCCAGCCCGGCCAGACCGTGACACTGGGCATCGAGCGCGACGGCAAGCGCCTGGACGTGCCGGTGACGCTAGACACCGCCGTGGCGCGCGATGGCGCCAAGGACGCGAGTGGCGCCACTGCGGCGCCGGCGGGCAAGCTCGGCGCGGCGCTCAGCCAGGCGGTGCAGATGGAAACCGTGCGCTACCGGCCGGACCAGGCGCTGGCGCGCGCGGCCGGCCAGGTCTGGGACACCAGCGCGCTCTCGCTCAAGCTGCTGGGCAAGATGCTGGTGGGGCAGGCTTCGCTGCAGAACCTGAGCGGTCCGCTGACCGTGGCGGACTACGCGGGGCGTGCCGCAAACCTTGGCCTGCAGGCCTTTGTCAGCTTCCTGGCACTGGTCAGCGTAAGCCTTGGCGTACTCAATTTGTTACCCATTCCGGTTCTGGATGGGGGGCATTTGCTGTATTATTGCGTGGAATTTTTGACTGGCCGGCCCGTCCCAGACCACTGGCAGGCAATGCTGCAGAAGGTTGGCATCGCCTGCATCTTGCTCCTGACTTCGCTCGCTTTGTTCAATGACGTCAGCCGAATGTTTCTGGCGAACGGCTAGAAACGTGTGTCGGCAAGGGGGCGGTGGTGTCGTCGGGCACCGTCGCCAGGGACGCCATTTGCCAGGCGCAGTCCGAAGGCATCGGAGCGCAATCCTGGATGGAATCAAAGAGGGGATCAACATTGATCAGACATAAGCGCATTTCGCTGGGCTTGCTGGCGAGTGCCGTTATTGCAGCCTGGAGCCCGGCGGGCTGGGCTGCCGATCCGTTCGTCGTCAGGGACATCCGCGTTGAGGGCCTGCAACGCGTCGAGCCGGGTACCGTGTTTGGCTACCTGCCAGTGCGCGTCGGTGAGACCTTCACCGATGACAAGGGCGCCGACGCCATCCGTGCCCTCTACAATACCGGCTTCTTCAAGGACGTGCAGATCCGCGCCGAGGAAGGCGTGCTGGTGGTCCAGGTCGAAGAGCGGCCGGCGATCTCGCAGCTCGAATTCGTCGGCATCAAGGAATTCGACAAGGACACGCTGCGCCGTTCGCTGCGTGCCGTTGGCGTGGCCGAAGCCCGTTACTACGACAAGGCACTGATCGACAAGGCCGAGCAGGAGCTCAAGCGCCAGTACGTCGCGCGCGGCTACTATGCCGCCGACGTGCAGACCACGATCACGCCGGTGGACCGCAACCGTGTCTCGGTCGTGTTCAACGTGGATGAAGGCCCGGTCGCCAAGATCCGCCAGATCAATATCGTCGGCAACAAGGCTTTCAAGGAAGGCACGCTGCGCGACGAGATGCAGCTGTCCACGCCGAACTGGCTGTCCTGGTACACCAAGAACGACCTGTATTCCAAGCAGAAGCTGACCGCCGACCTGGAAGCGCTGCGCTCGTTCTACCTGAACCGCGGCTACCTGGAGTTCGCGATCGAGTCGACCCAGGTGTCGATCACGCCGGACAAGAAGGACATCTTCCTGACGCTGAACATCAAGGAAGGCGACCAGTACAAGGTGTCCGACGTGCGCCTGGCGGGCGAGCTGCTCGGCAAGCAGGAGGAAATGGAAAAACTGCTGCAGCTGAAGAAGGGCGATATTTTCTCGTCCGAGAAGCTGACGCAGAGCACCAAGGCCATCACCGACCTGCTGGGCACCTACGGCTACGCGTTCACCACCATCAACCCGCAGCCGCAGATCGACAAGGAAAAGCGTGAAGTCGCGCTGACCCTGATGGTCGACCCGGGCCGCCGCGTCTACGTGCGCCGCGTCAACGTGGTGGGCAACAGCAAGACCCGCGACGAAGTGGTGCGCCGCGAGATGCGCCAGATGGAAAGCTCGTGGTTCGACAGCGAGAAGCTCACGCAGTCGCAAGCCCGTATCAACCGTACCGGCTACTTCACCGACACCAACATCACCACCGAGGACGTGCCGGGCGCGCCCGACCAGGTCGATGTGAACGTCAACGTGACTGAAAAGCCGACCGGCCAGATCAGCCTGGGCGTGGGCTTCTCGTCCACCGACAAGCTGGTGCTGCAGGCCGGCCTGCGCCAGGACAACGTGTTTGGCTCCGGCACCAGCCTGGGCCTGGACGTGAACACGGCCAAGTCGTTCCGTACCATCGCGCTGACGCAGTACGACCCGTATTTCACGGTGGACGGCATCAGCCGCTCGACCGACATTTACTACCGTACTTCGCGCCCGCTGTACTACACCGGCGACCAGGACTACAAGATCGTGTCCGCCGGTGGTGGCTTCAAGTTCGGCGTGCCGTTCTCGGAAGTCGATACGGTGTTCTTCGGCATCGGCTATGAACGGACCCAGGTGTATACCTCGGTCAACACGCCGAGCCAGTACACCGACTGGCTGAACAAGATCGGCAAGAGTTCCGGCGACGGCATCAACAACTTCCCGTTCACCATCGGCTGGGCACGTGACCGCCGCGACAGCGCGCTGGTGCCGACCAAGGGCCCGTACACCCAGGCCAACCTGGAAGTTGGGCTGCCGGGCGGCGATACGCAGTACTACCGCGCCAGCGTGCAGCAGCAGTACTTCTATCCGATCTCGAAGTCCTTCACGCTGGCACTGAACGGCGAAGTCGCGTACGGCCACGGCTATGGCAACACGCCGTTCCCGGTGTTCAAGTACTTCTACGCCGGTGGTATCGGCTCGGTGCGTGGCTACCAGACCAGCACGCTGGGCCCGAAGGACCAGAATGGCAACCCGGTGGGCGGTGCCTCGAAGATGATCGGCAACGTCGAGTTCATCTTCCCGCTGCCGGGCTCGGGCGTGGACCGCACGCTGCGCCTGTTCACGTTCTTTGACTTCGGTAATGTCTACCAGGAAGGTCAGCCGCTGAGCTTCAGCGAGCTGAAGTACTCGACTGGCTTTGGCATGTCGTGGTTGTCGCCGATTGGCCCGCTGAAGATCAGCATGGGCTTCCCGCTCAATCGCGACACCAATGACAAGGTCCAGCGCTTCCAGTTCCAGATCGGCACGGCATTCTGATTCTGATAAAGGATCTGTTTCAAATGATTACAACATCCAAACTGGTCAAATCCCTGGGCGCCGCCGCGCTCGCCACCGCTGCCATCTGCGCCGCGGTGCCGGCCACGGCCCAGGAGGCGCGCATTGCCGCCGTGAACTCCGAACGCATCCTGCGCGACTCGCAGCCGGCCAAGGCTGCCCAGGTCAAGCTGGAGCAGGAGTTCTCCAAGCGCGACCGCGAGCTGCAGGACATGGCCCAGAAGATCAAGGGCATGGCCGACAAGCTCGACAAGGACACGGCCGTGCTGGCCGACTCCGACCGCCAGCGCCGCCAGCGCGAAGTGGCCGACCTTGACCGCGAGTTCCAGCGCAAGCAGCGCGAGTTCCGCGAGGACCTGAACCAGCGCCGCAATGAAGAACTGGCACAGGTGCTGGAGCGCGCCAACCGCGTGATCCGCCAGCTGGCCGAGCAGCGCAAGTACGACCTGATCGTGCAGGAAGCGGTATACGTGAACCCGCGCATCGACATCACCGACGACGTGATGAAGGCGCTGAACGCCGGCGCCCGCTAAGCCGCACCGGTCCTCACGTTCCTTCGTCTTTCGTTTTTTTAGGAAGTACCGCCATGCAGACACCCACACTGGGTCAGCTCGCCACCGAGAACGGCGCGCAGGTTGTGGGTGACCCCGACCTGGCGATCGTCGGCCTGGCTCCCCTGGACCAGGCCGGACCGGGCGAGCTCTCGTTCCTGTCCAATCCGCTCTACCTGCAGCAGGCGCTGGATTCGCAGGCCGGCGCCGTGATTGTCTCGGCAGCCGACCTCGAGCGCGTTCGCGCCGAGGGCAGGGCCGACGGCCGCAACTGGCTGGTGGCGCGCAATCCCTACGTATGCTTTGCGCGCGTGGCGCAGCGTTTTGACCGCGCCGCCAACACCGATACCCGCACCGGCATCGATCCGCGCGCGACCGTGGCGCCTGACGCGGTGGTGCCGGCTTCGTGCTACATCGGCCCCAACGTGGTCATCGAGCGCGGTGCGCGCCTGGGCGAGCGGGTGCGCATCCTGGCCAACGGCTATGTCGGCGCGCAGGCAGAGATCGGCGACGATTCGCTGCTCTATGCCAACGTTTCGGTCTACCACGATTGCGTGGTCGGCGCCCGCGCCATCCTGCACAGCGGCGTGGTGATCGGCGCGGACGGCTTTGGCTTTGCGCCGGACATCGGCGCAACCGGCGTGGAATACGTAAAGATCCCGCAAACGGGACGCGCGGTGCTGGGCAATGACGTGGAGGTCGGCGCCAATACGGCAATCGACCGCGGCGCCATGGCCGACACCGTGATCGAGGACGGCTGCAAGATCGACAACCAGGTCCAGATCGCGCATAACGTGCGTGTCGGCGCCCATACGGTGATCGCAGGCTGCGCCGCGGTATCAGGCAGCACGCGCATCGGGCGCTTCTGCGTGATCGGCGGAGCGGCCAATTTTTCCGGCCACCTGAATATTGCCGACCGCACCACGGTGTCGGGCGGCACCTCAATTACCAAATCCATTACCAAGCCCGGGGGGCATTTCACCAGCGTCTTCCCGTTCCTGCCGCACGGCGAGTGGGAGCGCAATGCAGCCATCGTGCGCGGCCTGACCAGGCTGCGCGAACGGGTGGTGGCGCTGGAACGCCGCCTGCGCGGCCAGGCCGCCGGGTCCCAACCCTCACAAGACTAAAGAGAAATCATCATGAGCGCGGCCGAAATCGATATCCGCAAGATCCTCAAACTGCTGCCGCACCGGTACCCGTTCCTGCTGGTGGACCGTGTGCTGGAGTTCGAGGCGCAGAAGCGGATCAAGACGCTGAAGAATGTCACCATCAACGAACCGTACTTCCAGGGCCATTTCCCGGAACAGCCGGTGATGCCGGGCGTGATGATCCTGGAAGCGCTGGCGCAGTCGGCCGGCCTGCTGACCTTCGGCGCCGACATGGAGCGCAAGGAAGGCGCGCTGTACTACTTTGTCGGCATCGACGGGGCCCGCTTCAAGCAGGTGGTGTACCCGGGCGACCAGCTGCACATGAACGTGACAGTCGAACGCTATATCCGCGGCATCTGGAAGTTCAAGGCGTTCGCCACGGTGGACGACAAGGTGGCCTGCGAGGCGGAGCTGATGTGCACCGTGAAGCAGGCCGAGTGAGGCCGCGCGCGGCCGGCGGCAGCGCCGCCGGCTGACTGCCGTGCCCCCGTGCAGCGGGGGCAAGCGGCCCGGACGGGAACCTTTGCCGCGCGCATTGGCCCATCCTTCACCAGACACACCACAGGACAGGACGTATGACGCAAATCCACCCCACCGCGCTGGTCGACCCGAAAGCAGAGCTGGCATCCGACGTGACCGTCGGCCCGTTCTCTATCGTCGGCCCCAACGTGCGGATCGGTAGCGGCACCCGGGTCGGCTCGCATACGACGGTCGAGGGTTACACCACGATCGGCGAGGGCAACACGATCGGTCCTTATGCATCGGTCGGCGGCGTGCCGCAGGACATGAAGTACCGCAACGAGCCGACCCGGCTCGAGATCGGCGACCGCAACACCATCCGCGAATTCACCACGATCCACACCGGCACGGTGCAGGACCGCGGCCTGACCAGCCTCGGCAACGACAACTGGATCATGGCCTACGTGCATATCGCGCATGACTGCACGGTCGGCAACCACACCGTGTTTTCCAGCAACGCGCAGATCGCCGGCCACGTTGAAGTGGGCGACTGGGCGATCCTGGGCGGCATGAGCGGCGTGCACCAGTTCGTGCGCATCGGCGCCCATGCGATGCTGGGCGGCGCCTCGGCGCTGGTGCAGGACGTGCCGCCGTTCGTGATCGCCGCGAGCGACAAGAGCGGCAACAAGGCTACGCCGCACGGCGTCAACGTCGAGGGGCTGCGCCGCCGCGGCTTCGACGCGGGCCAGATCGCCGCGCTGCGCCAGGCCTACAAGCTGCTTTACAAGTCCGACCTCAGCTTCGATGAGGCGCGCAATGAGATCACCGCCTTGCTGGGCCAATCCGATGCCGGCACTGCGGCGCCGCTGCGCGCGTTCGTCGACTTCCTTGCCGCCACCCAGCGCGGCATCGTACGCTGAGACCGGACCGCAATGGTCGACGCCGCAATTCGGGGTGGCTTGTCCACAGGCAACGGTAGCGCCGCGGGCAAGCGCGGCACCATCGCCATGGTGGCCGGCGAGGCCTCGGGCGACCTGCTGGCATCGTTGATGATGGGCGGGCTGCAGTCCCGCCTGGGCGATACGGTCGAGTACGCCGGCATCGGCGGCAAGCGCATGATGGCGCAGGGCTTCACCTCGCGCTGGCCGATGGAAACACTGTCGGTCAACGGCTATGTCGAGGTCCTGGGCTCGCTGCGCGAGATCCTGGCCACGCGGCGCGCGGTGCGCGACTGGCTGCTGGCCAATCCGCCGCAATGCTTTATCGGGGTTGACGCCCCGGACTTCAATTTCGGCCTGGAAGTGCCGCTGCGCCGTGCCGGCATCCCGGTGGTGCATTTTGTCAGCCCGTCGATCTGGGCCTGGCGCGGCGGGCGCATCCGCACCATCGCGCGCGCGGTGGACCACATCCTGTGCCTGTTCCCGTTCGAGCCGGAGATCTACGCCAAGGCCGGAATCCCGGCCACCTACGTGGGCCATCCGCTGGCTGACGTGATCCCGATGGTGCCCGACGTCGCCGGCGCGCGCGCCGAACTCGGCCTGCCGGCCGGGCACCGCATCGTCGCCGTGCTGCCGGGCAGCCGCCAGTCCGAAGTGCGCAACCTCGGCGCCACCTTCTTTGCCGCCATGGCTCGCATGCAGCGCATGGACCCGAACCTGGCGTTCGTGCTGCCGGTGGCGAGCGCGCAGCTGCGCGGCATCGTCGAGGAACTGCACGCGCAGTATCCAGAACTGCGCCTGACCATCGTCGACGGCAAGTCGCACCAGGCGATGGAGGCGGCCGACGTGGTGCTGCTGGCCAGCGGCACCGCCACGCTGGAAGCGGCGCTGTACAAGAAGCCCATGGTGATCTCGTACAAGGTGCCCTGGCTGACCGCGCAGATCATGAAGCGGCAGGGTTACCTCCCGTACGTGGGATTGCCTAATATCCTTTCAGGGCGCTTCGTCGTGCCGGAACTGCTGCAGGACGATGCCACGCCCGAGGCGCTGGCCCGCGAAACGCTGCTGCAGCTCAACGACGAGGGCAACACCGCCTTCCTCTACGAGCATTTCACCCGCATGCACGAGACGCTGAAGTGCAATACCGCGCAACTGGCCGCCGATGTAGTGGTGGATCTGATGCACAGCCGGGGGACCGTCTGATGGCGCGCCGCAATGCCGCTTCTCCCCAGATGGGCCTCGATCTCGCCCCGGCCGCTGCCGCCGTGCAGCGCCTGTGCGGCGTTGACGAAGCGGGCCGCGGCCCGCTGGCCGGGCCGGTCTATGCCGCCGCGGTGATACTGGACCCGAAGCGTCCGATTCGCGGGTTGGCCGACTCCAAGATCCTGACTGCCGCCAAGCGCGAGCAGCTCTACGAAAAGATCTGCGAACGCGCGCTGGGCTGGCATATCGCCTTTGCCACGGTCGAGGAGATCGATACGCTCAACATCCTGCACGCGAGCATGCTGGCAATGCAGCGTGCCGTGCAGGGGCTGGCCGCCAGCGGCATCGTGCCGGATCTGGTGCAGGTCGATGGCAATCGTTGCCCGCAGGTGCCGTTCCCGGTGGAAGCCATTGTCCAGGGCGATGCGCTGGTCAAGGCGATCTCGGCCGCGTCGATCCTGGCCAAGGTGGCGCGCGACCGCGAGCTGAGAGTGCTGCACGAGCGCTATCCGCAGTACGGCTTCGATTCGCACGTCGGCTATGGCACGCCGCAGCATCTGGCTGCGCTGGCTGAGTTCGGCGCCACGCCGCACCACCGCCGTTCGTTTGCGCCGGTGCGAGAGGCGCTGGCCCGGCTGCCCATGTTCACCGCCATGCCCGCCACCGCGGAAGTCATCGAGCCTGTCGCGACGGTATCCGTCACGGCCGCGCAGTGAAGGGCACCCAGACCATCTCCGCATCGTGAAGCACGTCACCTCGCGCGACAACGCGCTGTTCAAGCATCTGAAGGCCCTGGCCACTTCCACGCACCAGCGCCGCAAGGCAGGGCAGTCGCTGCTCGACGGCGTCCACCTGGCGCAGGCCTATGTGGCCGCGCGCGGCCAGCCCGTCACCTGCGTGGTGTCGGAACGGCACTACGACCATGCCGAGGTGGCGCCGGTGCTGGCGCTGATCGAGGCCGAGCGCGTGGTGGTGCTGGCCGATGCACTGTTCACGCAGATCAGTGGCGTGGTCAATGGCATCGACCTGATGCTGGTGATCGAGACGCCGGTCGGCCACCTGCCGGCGCGAATCGAACAAGACTGCATCATCCTGGACGGGGTGCAGGATGCCGGCAATGTCGGCTCAATCCTGCGCAGCGCCGCCGCCGCCGGCATCCAGCATGCCTTCCTTGCCACCGGCTGTGCCTTTGCCTGGTCGGTCAAGACGCTGCGTGCCGGCATGGGCGCCAACTTTCACCTGAATATCGTCGAGCACTGCACGCTTGAGTCGCTGGCGCCGCGCCTCGCGGTGCCGCTGCTGGCGACTTCGTCGCACGCCGATGCCGCGGTATTCGATACCGATCTGCGCGGGCCGGTGGCCTGGGTGGTTGGCAACGAGGGGGCAGGGGTCAGCGACGGCTGGATGGCGCATGTCACGCGCAAGGTGGGCATCCCGCAACCGGGCGGGCTGGAATCACTGAATGTCGCGGCGGCGACCGCCATCTGCCTGTTCGAGGCAGTGCGCCAGCGGCGCGCCGCCTGAGGCTGCGCCGGCAGCGCAAGAAAAAAAGCGGCCTGAACGGCCGCTTTTTTCTTAGTAGTTGTCGCGATCGACCTTGATCTCCTGCAGGATCGTGGTCGCGATCTCTTCAATCGATTTGTGCGTGGAAGAGAGCCATTTGATCCCTTCGCGCCGCATCATCGCCTCGGCCTCGTTGACCTCGTAGCGGCAGTTTTCCAGCGCCGCATACTTGCTGCCGGGGCGGCGCTCGTTGCGGATCTCGGTCAGGCGCTGCGGATCGATCGACAGGCCGAAGATCTTCGGCTTGAACGCATACAACGCCGACGGCAGCCGGCCGCGCTCGAAATCGTCGGGGATCAGCGGGTAATTGGCCGCCTTCAGCCCGTATTGCATGGCCAGGTAGAGGCTGGTCGGGGTCTTGCCGCTGCGCGATACGCCCACCAGGATCACATCGGCTTCTTCCAGGTTCTTGTGTGACTGGCCGTCATCATGCGCCAGCGAGAAGTTGATCGCCTCGATCCGGTTTTTGTAAGCCTCTGTGTCAGCGTTCTGGTGGAAGCGGCCGATGGCGTGAGTCGACTTCAGCCCCAGTTCTTTCTCAAGCGGCTCGATGAAGGTCTGGAACATGTCCAGGATCATCGCCTTGGCGCGGCGCAGTGCCTTGTTCGCTTCCTGGTTGACCAGGGTGGTGAAGACGATGGGCGGCACGCCTTCGTTGTGGAATGCCTCATTGATCTTGCCGACGGCGATATGTGCCTTTTCCGGGGTATCGACGAAGGGCATGCGCACCTTGCGGAAGCGCATCTCGAACTGGGCCAGGATGGAGTGGCTGAACGTCTCCGCCGTGATGCCGGTGCCATCCGAGACGATGAACACGGTGCGGACCGCAGGGCGCTCGCTGGCCTGGGGCGCGGGAGCGGAGGGGGATTCAGGCTGCGTTCCAGGCTGGGACCCGGGCGTCGCCGTTCCGGGCGCTTCTGGCAGGGACATGGGGATGGCGCAATAAATAAATAGATTCAATCTTCCGCAGAAAAGTGCGGCGCAGCACGGTAGAATAGCGGCGATCTTTTCGCTAAGCAATTCCGCAGGGTGCCTGTCCATGGAACAATCCGGGCCCGGAATTGTCGACAATCTGCGCTACGCGATGAGAGCCGTAGCGCCAGGTCCGCAGCGCCAGTTCGGGGTTGCTTAGCCAAGCGATCAGTCCGGGAACAGAACTCCAAGAACATACCGGACATGCGCGACAAGTTTTCTACTTTGTTTTGAGGCTCTCATGACTAACCAGGCAGATAACGGCGCCTACGTGTTGCCGTTCGAGCAGTTGCGCATGGCTGACGTGGAAATCGTCGGCGGTAAGAATTCGTCGCTGGGCGAGATGATCTCCCAGCTGGCGGAGGCCGGCGTCCGGGTTCCCGGCGGCTTTGCCACCACCGCGCTCGCCTTCCGCGACTTCCTTGCCCACAACAACCTGACCGAGCGCATTTCCCAGCGCCTGAAGACCCTGAACGTCGACGACGTCAAGGCGCTGGCCGAGGCCGGTGCCGAGATCCGCGAGTGGGTCGCCTCCGCGCCGTTCCAGCCGCGCCTGGAACAGGAAATCCGTGAATCCTACGCCCGCGTGGCCGAGCGCGAAGGCGCCGAGGCCTCGTTCGCCGTGCGTTCGTCGGCCACCGCCGAAGACCTGCCCGACGCCTCGTTCGCCGGCCAGCAGGAGTCCTACCTGAACGTCAGCGGCATCGACGACGTGCTCGACAAGATCAAGCACGTGTTTGCGTCGCTGTACAACGACCGCGCCATTTCCTACCGCGTGCACAAGGGCTTTGCCCATGACGTGGTGGCACTGTCCGCCGGTATCCAGCGCATGGTCCGTTCGGACCTGGCCGCTTCGGGCGTGATGTTCACCATCGACACCGAATCCGGCTTCCCCGACGTGGTCTTCATCACCTCCAGCTACGGCCTGGGCGAAACGGTGGTGCAGGGCGCGGTCAACCCGGACGAGTTCTACGTCTTCAAGCCGACGCTGCAGGCCGGCAAGTACCCGATCATCCGCCGCTCGATCGGCTCCAAGCTGATCAAGATGGAATTCACCAAGCCGGGCGAAGCCGGCCGCGTGAAGACCGTCGACGTGCCGGGCGAACTGCGCAACCGCTACTCGATCAGCGACGAGGACGTGACCGAGCTGTCCCGCTACGCGATGATCATCGAGAAGCACTATGGCCGCCCGATGGACATCGAGTGGGGCAAGGACGGCAAGGATGGCAAGATCTACATCCTGCAGGCCCGCCCGGAAACGGTGAAGAGCCAGTCCGCCGGCAAGGCCGAGCTGCGCTTCAAGCTCAAGGGCACCGCTCCCGTGCTGACCAGCGGCCGCGCCATCGGCCAGAAGATCGGCACCGGCCCGGTGCGCGTGATCAACGACCCGTCCGAGATGGAACGCGTGCAGCCCGGCGACGTGCTGGTGGCTGACATGACCGACCCGAACTGGGAGCCGGTGATGAAGCGCGCCTCGGCCATCGTCACCAACCGTGGCGGCCGTACCTGCCACGCGGCCATCATCGCGCGTGAACTGGGCGTGCCGGCCGTGGTCGGCTGCGGCGATGCCACCGACATCCTCAAGGACGGCACGCTGGTGACGGTATCGTGCGCCGAAGGCGACGAAGGCCGCATCTATGACGGCCTGCTGGAAACCGAAGTGACCGAAGTCCAGCGTGGCGATATGCCGGAAATCGATGTCAAGCTGATGATGAACGTGGGCAACCCGCAGCTGGCGTTCGACTTCGCGCAGATCCCGAACTGCGGCGTCGGCCTGGCCCGCCTGGAATTCATCATCAACAACAACATCGGCGTCCACCCGAAGGCCATCCTCGACTACCCGCAAGTCGATGCCGACCTGAAGAAGGCCGTGGAAAGCGTGGCCCGCGGCCATGCCAGCCCGCGCGCGTTCTACGTCGACAAGCTGGCCGAGGGCATCGCCACCATCGGCGCGGCCTTCTACCCGAAGCCCGTGATCGTGCGCCTGTCGGACTTCAAGTCCAACGAGTACAAGAAGCTGATCGGCGGTTCGCGCTACGAGCCGGACGAGGAAAACCCGATGCTGGGCTTCCGCGGCGCCTCGCGCTACATCGCCGACGACTTTGCCGAAGCGTTCGAGATGGAATGCAAGGCCATGAAGCGCGTGCGCGACGAAATGGGCCTGACCAACGTCGAGATCATGGTGCCGTTCGTGCGTACGCTGGGCCAGGCCGAGAAGGTCATCGAGCTGCTGGCCAAGCACGGCCTGAAGCGGGGTGAGAACGGCCTGCGCGTCATCATGATGTGCGAAGTGCCGTCGAATGCGATCCTGGCCGAAGAGTTCCTGCAGTACTTCGACGGCTTCTCGATCGGCTCGAACGACCTGACCCAGCTCACGCTGGGCCTGGACCGCGACTCCGGCATGGAGCTGCTGGCCAAGGACTTCGACGAACGCGATCCGGCAGTGCGGTTCATGCTGTCGCGCGCCATCGAGGCCTGCCTCCGCCTGGACAAGTACGTCGGCATCTGCGGCCAGGGCCCTTCGGACCATCCGGACTTTGCCGAATGGCTGGCCAAGGAAGGCATCAAGTCGATCTCGCTGAACCCGGACTCGGTGGTCGAGACCTGGCAAAAGCTGGCTTCCTGAAGCATTTGACGTCACAATAACGACATTGCCGGCGCCTTCTGGCAGCCGGCAGGCACCGGCCCTGCGTCAGGTGTTGCTACTGCCCCGCAGACGCTGAAAGGCGCTGCGGGGTTTTTACTTTTCGGGATGTATCTGGACGAACGGGAGCTTGGATGGCGTACTACATCTGGTTCGTGGCAGCGGTCGCGCTGGTGATCATCGAGATGAACACCGGCACCTTCTACCTGCTGATGGTGGCGGTGGGGCTGGCCGCCGGCGGCGTGGGGGCCTTGCTGGGATTGTCGCCGGCCGCGCAGACACTGGTGGCGGCGCTGGTCGCTGCGGTGCTGATCGCCGGCCTGCGCCGCACCCGCTTTGGCAAGCTGCGGCGCGGCAACGCCGCCGCCGATCCCAACGTCAATATCGATATCGGCCAGGAGCTGGACGTGCCCGGCTGGGACGCCAACGGGCGCGCCCGCGTGCCGTACCGCGGCGCCGACTGGACCGTGGAGCTGGCGCCCAACTGTGCCGCCGCACCAGGACGCCACCGCATCGTCGCGGTGCGCGGCAGCACCCTGGTCGTGTCTCCCCGCTGAAACGCTGTCTTATTGCGCAGCGCGGCAATTGTCGCGCTGCGATCCGTCTGCCGCCGCCTGGCGGCTCCGTACTGCTGTCTTCTGTCTGGAGGGTCGTTACATGCTCGCATTTCAGCTTGGTTTGTTGCCGCTGATCATCCTCATTGCCGTTATCGTGCTGATTGCCAAGGGCATCAAGATCGTGCCGCAGCAGCATGCCTGGGTGCTCGAGCGCCTGGGCCGCTATCACGCGACGCTGACGCCGGGGCTGTCGATCGTGGTGCCGTTCGTCGACCGCGTCGCCTACAAGCACGTGCTCAAGGAAATCCCGCTGGACGTGCCCAGCCAGGTCTGCATCACCAAGGACAACACCCAGCTGCAGGTCGATGGCGTGCTGTACTTCCAGGTCACGGACCCGATGAAGGCATCGTATGGATCGAGCAATTTCGTGGTGGCGATCACGCAGCTGTCGCAGACCACGCTGCGCTCGGTGATCGGCAAGCTGGAGCTCGACAAGACCTTCGAGGAGCGCGAGTTCATCAACCACAGCGTGGTCAACGCGCTGGACGAGGCCGCATCCAACTGGGGCGTCAAGGTGCTGCGCTACGAGATCAAGGACCTGACCCCGCCCAAGGAGATCCTGCACGCGATGCAGGCGCAGATTACCGCCGAACGTGAAAAGCGCGCGCTGATCGCGGCGTCGGAGGGCAAGCGCCAGGAGCAGATCAACCTGGCCACGGGCGCGCGCGAGGCGGCGATCCAGAAGTCAGAGGGCGAGCGGCAGGCCGCCATCAACACGGCCCAGGGCGAGGCGAGCGCGATCCTGGCGGTGGCCGAGGCCAACGCGCAGGCGATCCAGAAGATCGGCAATGCGATCCGCACCGAAGGTGGCATGGATGCGGTCAACCTGAAGGTGGCCGAGGAATACGTGGCCGCGTTCGGCAACCTGGCCAAGCAGGGCAATACGCTGATCGTGCCGGGCAATATGGGCGACATGAGCAGCATGATCGCGGCCGCCCTGCAGATCGTGAAGGGGCAGCAGAAGGCTGCCTGAAGGGGCTGACGGACACGCCGCGGCAGCGCGGCGCCGGGGCTCAGTCCTTGGCGTCGCCCTTCATGATGCGGGCCTTCTCGCGCTGCCAGTCGCGCTGTTTCTCGGTCTCGCGCTTGTCGAACTGCTTCTTGCCCTTGGCCAGGCCGATCTCGCATTTGACGCGGCCGCGCGTGTAGTGCAGGTTCAGCGGGACCAGCGTGTAGCCGCGCTGCTCGACCTTGCCGATCAGCTTCTTGATCTCGTCGGCCTTGAGCAGCAGCTTGCGGGTGCGCACCGGGTCGGGATTGACGTGGGTGGAGGCGCTTTGCAGCGGACTGATATGGGCGCCGATCAGGAACATCTCGGCGTCGCGCACCACCACGTAGCCCTCCTTGATCTGCACCCGCCCGGCGCGGATTGCCTTGACCTCCCAGCCTTCCAGCACGATCCCGGCCTCATAGCGCTCCTCGATGAAGTAATCGAAGAAGGCCTTTTTGTTATCTGCAATGGTCATGCGTGCGGGTGGGGTGCGGTAGGGTGGAATTCAGCCGTTTCGCTGCGGCGCCACATGGCAGGATGCCGCGGGGCGCGCGTGTCGGCTAAAATCCGAATTCTAGCAAACCAGCCCCGGCACAGGCGCATGCCTGCCGCGCACAGCGTGCGGCATGGCCGCAAGCCAGATTTTCCCATACATGGCAGACGTCCATAAATCCGTACTGCTCGGCTACTCGGCCGCGCAGATGTACGACCTGGTCACGCGCGTGGAGGACTATCCCAAGTTCCTTCCATGGTGCGGTGGCGTGGAGGTGTTCGAGCAGACCGATACCATGCTCGACGCCAAGATCCATATCCACTTCAAGGGGATCCAGCAGTTCTTCCACACCCGCAATACGCAGGAACGCCCCACCCGTATCGACATGACCTTTGCCGACGGGCCGTTCAAGACCTTCAACGGCGCATGGCGCTTTACGCCCCTGCGCGAAGACGCCTGCAAGATCGAATTCCACCTGCACTATGAGTTTTCCAGCCTGCTGCTGGAAAAAATCATCGGCCCGGTCTTCAGCATGATTGCCAATACCTTTGTCGACGCCTTCGTCAAGCGGGCCGAGGTGGTCTATGTCGCCAACTGACGCCGGCGCGGGGACGGTGCATATCGCGGTCTGCTATGCGCGGCCCGATAGCGTCTTCCTGAAGGAGATCGACGTGCCAGCCGGCACCACGATTGCCGCGGCCATAGTCGGCTCCGGGCTGCAGCAGGCCTGTCCGGAGGTGGACCCGTCGACCATGCGGGTGGGCATCTTCGGCAAGCTCAAGACGCCGGAGACGGTGGTGCGCGAAGGCGACCGCGTGGAGGTTTACCGGCCCTTGACCGCCGATCCCAAGCAGGCGCGCCGCAAGCGGGTGCAGAAGCAGCGCGCGGGCGGCACGCGCGAAGGCCAGAAGTGGTTGCGCGGCAGCGGCTGAGCCGAGCCTGCCAGGCATGCAAACGGGGCCGATGCGCCCCGTTTTTCTTTGGTTTCAGCTGCAGTTCTTCTCGAGGCTGGCGTTGGTCTTGAGCACCTCGGCCTGGCGTTGGTCGCTGTTCAGGTGTTGCAGCGAACCGTCCGGACCCGCCACCGCGGCGCGCATGCCTTGCTGCAGGCCGTTGGCGTAGTTGCGCAGCTGCGCGCAGCGGGCCTCGCGCTCGGCCGCCTCGCTTTCCTTGCGGGCCTCTTCGGTGGCGGCTTTCAGGCTGGCCTCGCGGCGCTTCTGGAAGGCTTCTTCGGGGGTCGGCGCCGGGGCCGCGGCGGGCTTGGCCGAGGCCTTGGCCGGAGCCGGGGCAGGGGCGGGCGCCCCGGCATTGGCGGCCTCCACCGGCTGGAGCTCGCCGGCAAAGCGGCCCGGGGCACGCAGCACCCTGGCTGCCGCCGCTGACGGCGGCACGTCGCTGTAGACCATGCGGCCGTTGGCGTCGCGCCATTGCCAGTAGGCAAGGGCCTGGACGGGAACGGCGAAAGTGGCGGCGGCAAGCAGGCACAGCGCGGACGATCGTTTCATGGCGAGGCGTCTTAAAGTGACTCGGAAGTAACTGGTGCGGCTGGAATCGTGCTGGGCCGCCGGCTGCGCGCATGGCGATGCCGCGGCAGGACAGCCGCGGCGATGGCTTGGCGTCCGCCCGGTATCAGGTGCGTAGCGCCGGTTTGACCCTGGTAAAGCTGTTGTTCGTGGCGCGTGTGACCCCCGCGCCATCGTTCGCTAGTCTACGCAGACTTGTCGGTGGCGTGCAAGCGCACCGACCAGGCCACGCCGACCATCAGCAACACAATGGCGGCGATTTCCAGCGGCCGCGGCCAGCGGTGGTCGAAGACAAAGCCGTAGGCCAGCGCGAACAGCGTCTCGAACACGATCATCTGGCCCGACAGCGTCAGCGGCAGGCGCCGGCTGGCGATGTTCCACAGGTTGTTGCCAATCAGCGACGCACCCAGCGCCACTGCGGCATTGACCATCCAGAACCACTGCCAGTCACGGCCGCTGTCGCCCGCGGTCAGCGTGTCGCCCGCCAGCACCCAGCCGATCACGGCCAGCACCGCCGACACCGCGCCGGTCGACAACCCGTACAGCGCCGACCATTCATTGCCGCTGTAGTGCGGGTTGCGCTGCAGGTAGCGTGCGTTATCGACCGCGTAGAGCGTCCAGCAGACCAGCGCGCCGGCCGCGCAGCAGACCCCGGCCAGTTTCTGCCAGACCGGCCGGATTGCCGCGCCGGCTGCCGCCGCGTGGGCGCTCTGGCCGCCGCCGAACAGGTCGATATTGATGCAGGCGATGCCGGCGGCCACCACCAGCAGCGGCCACATCAGCCGCGACAGCGGCACGGCGCCGTGGTCGCGCCGGCCCATGATGGTGACCGAGATCGGCAGGATGCCGATGATCAGGGAGGTGGGGCCCACCCCGGCGAGCTGCACGCCGAAGGCCAGCAGCACGTAGTAGAGCAGGTTGCCGGTGAAGGCCTGGCGCAGCAGCGCCACGCAGTCCGCCCGGGTCAGCTTGCGCGCGATGCGCTTCATCAGCGGCAGCGCGGCCACGAAGGCGACCAGGCCGTAGGCCAGGTAGCGGCCGATGGCCAGCTCCCACGGCGAGAACACGGGCAGCAGCTTGGGGGCGATAAAGACCATGCCCCAGAAGGCGCCTGCCAGCAGCCCGCACAATACGCCGATTCCCATGCTTCGCGTTCGCCCGAATAAAAGGACGACGAGCATAGCAGACCGCTTCCAGGAAAGCCCATTGCAGTGCATCAGCAAAGCGCGCATTCCTGTATAATTCGGTTTTGCGCCTAGAGGATTTGCTATGCGTCTTGTCCAGAAAGCACTCACATTCGATGACGTGCTGCTCGTCCCGGCCTATTCGGCCGTTCTTCCCCGGGATGTCTCCCTCCGCACCAGCCTGACCCGCTCCATTGAACTGAACATCCCGCTGGTATCCGCGGCGATGGACACAGTGACGGAAGCCCGCCTGGCGATTTCCATGGCGCAGGCCGGCGGTATCGGCATCGTCCACAAGAACCTGAAGCCCGCCGACCAGGCCCGCGAAGTCGCGCGCGTGAAGCGCTATGAGTCGGGCGTGCTGCGTGATCCGATCACCATTTCGCCGGACATGAAGGTCCGCGATGTGATCGCGCTGTCGCAGCAACATGGCATTTCCGGCTTCCCGGTGCTGGAAGGCAAGGCCGTGGTCGGCATCATCACCAACCGCGACCTGCGCTTCGAGGAAGAGCTCGACGCCCCGGTGCGCGCCAAGATGACGCCCCGCGAAAAGCTGGTGACCGTGGCCGAAGGCGCGACACTGGAAGAAGCCAAGCGCCTGATGAACCGCCACCGCCTTGAGCGCGTGCTGGTGGTCAACCAGGCTTTCGAGCTGCGCGGCCTGATCACGGTGAAGGATATCCAGAAGGCAGTGGACAATCCGCTCGCCAGCAAGGACGAGCGCGGCCAGCTGCGCGTAGGCGCCGCGGTCGGCGTGGGCCCGGACAACGACGAGCGCGTCGAACTGCTGGTCAAGGCCGGCGTCGATGTGATTGTGGTGGATACGGCGCACGGCCATAGCCAGGGCGTGCTGGACCGCGTGCGCTGGGTCAAGCAGAACTTCCCGCAGGTGCAGGTGGTTGGCGGCAATATCGCCACCGGCGATGCCGCGCGTGCGCTGGTCGAGCATGGCGCCGACGGCGTCAAGGTCGGCATCGGCCCGGGCTCGATCTGCACCACGCGTATCGTTGCCGGCGTGGGCGTGCCCCAGATCACGGCGGTTTCCAACGTGGCCGAGGCCCTCAAGGGCACCGGCGTGCCGCTGATCGCTGACGGCGGCGTGCGCTACTCCGGCGATGTGGCCAAGGCCCTGGCGGCCGGCGCCCACACCGTGATGATGGGCGGCATGTTCTCGGGTACCGAGGAAGCGCCGGGCGAAACCTTCCTGTTCCAGGGCCGTTCGTTCAAGAGCTACCGCGGCATGGGTTCGGTGGGTGCGATGAAGGATGGCGCGGCAGACCGCTACTTCCAGGAAGACAACACCGCCAACGTCGACAAGCTGGTGCCGGAAGGCATCGAAGGCCGCGTGCCGTACAAGGGCTCGGTGATGGCGATCATCCACCAGCTGACCGGCGGCGTGCGTGCCTCGATGGGCTATTGCGGCAGCAAGTCGATTGCCGACTGGCACGAGAGCGCCCAGTTCGTCCAGATCACGGCAGCCGGCATGCGTGAATCGCACGTGCACGACGTGCAGATCACCAAGGAAGCGCCGAACTACCATATCGACTGACGCGCAGCGGCTGCGCCCGCCGCCTCGCGGCGGTGCGCGGCCGCAAGATCGTCGGGGCGAGGGCGCATTGCCGCGGGCGGCGCCTTCGCCTGACCGGAATGCCATCCGGCCGGCCGCTCGCCAAGCCGGTGTTGCCTGAACGTGGGCCGCACCCGCCGGCCGCACCATCGGCCGGGCCCATGACGAGGAGCGCCAATGAAGGTATTGCTGCGAGCCGTGCTGTTTTTTGATGCCCTGGTGGATTTGATGCTGGGCATCCTGCTGTTGATGTCCCCGTTCACCACGCTGTATGCGGCGCTGCAGTTGCCGCAGCCGCAACCGGCCCTGTTCGGGCAGCTGCTGGGCGTGGCACTGGTCGGCCTGGCCGCGCTGTTGTGGCAGGCAACGTTCAACGGCCAGCTGACGGTGCCAGTGGCGCGCACGGCCGGCTATGTGAACCTGGCCAGCGCAGTGCTGATCATTGCCTGGATGGTGTTCATGGAACTGCCGCTGGTCGGCGCGGGCAAGATCTGGCTGCCGGTGATGGCAGTGGTGCTGGCGTTTTTTGCGCTGGTGCAGATTCCCGCTTCCAGGCGCGTGCGCAACCGCGAAAGGCAGCTGAAGGCCGAGCGTGCGCTGCAGGAACAGGAACACAAGAAGGAAGTCCGCAAGGAACCCGGCGTCGCCCCCGCGGCGCGCCCAACGAATACCCCAGAATACCGGCGCGAGCCGGTCATCACGCCGCCGCCGGGCTATGGCCCCGGCACGGAAGTCGTGACCGAGCCCATCCCGGAAGACACGCCATCGGCCCATCATGCACGACAAAATCCTCATTCTTGATTTCGGCTCGCAGGTCACGCAGCTGATCGCCCGCCGCGTCCGCGAGGCGCACGTCTATTGCGAGATCCACCCGAACGACGTCTCCGACGACTTCGTCCGCGAGTTCGCCCCCAAGGCCGTCATCCTGTCCGGCAGCCACGCCAGCACCTATGAAGACCACCAGCTGCGCGCGCCGCAGGCCGTGTGGGACCTGGGCGTGCCGGTGCTGGGCATCTGCTACGGCATGCAGACCATGGCCGTGCAGCTGGGCGGCAAGGTCGAGTGGAGCGACCACCGCGAATTCGGCTACGCCGAGGTGCGCGCCCATGGCCACACCAACCTGCTCAAGGACATCGAGGATTTCCGCACGCCGGAAGGCCATGGCATGCTCAAGGTCTGGATGAGCCACGGCGACAAGGTTGCCGGGCTGCCGCCGGGCTTCAAGCTGATGGCCTCCACCCCCAGCTGCCCGATCGCCGGCATGGCCGACGAGGCGCGCGGCTACTACGCGGTGCAGTTCCACCCCGAGGTCACGCATACCGCCAAGGGCCGCCAGATGCTGGAGCGCTTCGTGCTCGGCATCGCCGGCTGCAAGCCTGACTGGGTCATGCGCGACCATATCGAGGAAGCCGTCGCCAAGATTCGCGAGCAGGTCGGCGATGAAGAGGTCATCCTGGGCCTGTCCGGCGGCGTCGACTCGTCGGTGGCCGCGGCGCTGATCCACCGCGCCATTGGCGATCAGCTCACCTGCGTGTTCGTCGACCACGGCCTGCTGCGCCAGGACGAAGGCAAGCTGGTGATGGAAATGTTTGTCGGCCGCCTGCACGCCAAGGTCGTGCATATCGACGCCTCCGAACAGTTCCTCGGCCACCTGGCCGGCGTGACCGATCCCGAGCAGAAGCGCAAGATCATCGGCCGCGAGTTCGTGGAAGTGTTCCAGGCCGAGGCCAGGAAGCTGTCCAATGCAAAGTGGCTGGCGCAGGGCACGATCTATCCGGACGTGGTGGAGTCGGGTGGCACCAAGACCAAGAAGGCCACCACCATCAAGAGCCACCACAACGTCGGCGGCCTGCCGGAAACGCTGGGCCTGAAGCTGCTCGAGCCGCTGCGCGACCTGTTCAAGGACGAAGTGCGCGAGCTCGGCGTGGCCCTGGGCCTGCCGCCGGAAATGGTCTACCGCCACCCGTTCCCGGGCCCGGGCCTGGGCGTGCGCATCCTGGGCGAGGTCAAGCGCGACTACGCCGACCTGCTGCGCCGCGCCGATGCCATCTTCATCGAAGAACTGCGCAAGACCATCGCCACCGAACAGGACGCCGCCGCGGGCCTGTGCGAGCCGGACCTGGTCGGCAAGAGCTGGTACGACCTGACCAGCCAGGCCTTCGCCGTGTTCCTGCCGGTCAAGTCCGTGGGCGTGATGGGCGACGGCCGCACCTACGACTACGTCGTGGCGCTGCGCGCGGTGCAGACCACCGATTTCATGACCGCGCACTGGGCGCACCTGCCGTATGCGCTGCTGGGCCGTTGCTCTAACCGGATCATTAACGAAGTACGTGGCCTGAACCGGGTTGTGTATGACGTGTCGGGGAAACCGCCGGCGACGATCGAGTGGGAGTGAAATCGGGTTCTTCGGTGACTATCGCCGGCCAGCGGAACAGGTTGGCGGTAGAACCCCAGGGCCGGATTGAAGCCCTCCCGTTCAGATGCCGCTGCGGCCGGGGTCAAGCGCGAGGATATTGAGCGTGATCGGTCAAGCCCCCAAGGCGCGTGCAAAGATCTCTGACTACCTCTCAAAGCGGTATCTGGACATCTTCCAGGCGTAGTCCAGCACGTCGCGGGTCATCACGGCATAGGGCGTCCCGCGGCGCTACCCTGTCGGGGACGCATGTCACGCAAAACAACTCTGCGAGCGGCTTGCCGTTGACTTCGAGGGGGTCCTGGGCGTTTGCCACCGATGACAGCTTCAGGCCACCCTAAGCAGGTTCCCACGTCTGGCCCAGTGACCGGACGCACTCATCCACGCTCAGTTCATGCAGTGACTCGCGCGGCAGCGTTTCGCTGGCCGCGCGTGTCAGGACAGCCAGCACGGGTGGCTTAAGCCGCACCAGCAGCAGGCGCTGGCCGTTGGCGGCCACCTCGGACGCGAAAGTATGCAGCGCCTCGATCGTCGAGCCATCGATGTCCGGCGTCTCCTCCATGCTGAAAACAAGCGTATGGAGCCCCGGCCCGGCTGCCTCGTGCAGGTGTCGCGCCCTGGCCAGCATGCGTTCCGCATTGGCGAAGAACATCGGCGCTTCCGGTCGAACGATCAGCACGCCCGACAGAGTCCGGGCCTCAGGGTGAGCCGCGATGTCAACGTAGTCGTGGCTAGAGCCAAGGCGCCCCAATTCGCTGACTCTTGGTTCGGAGAAGCTACGCAGTGTCAGCATCAGGCTGATCCCGATTGCCACCAGCAGTCCGTCTAGCACGCCAAGCAGGACCACGGCGACACATGCGGCAACCACCAGCAGCCGGTCGCGGCGCCATGTCCAGTAGGGCCTGAATGCATCGAGACGCAACGTATGGCTCACGGCATGTATCACGATTGCCGCGAGCACGGGTTCGGGCGTGCGTGCAAGCTGCGGCAGCAGCGCGGCAACAATCAGCGCGATGACTGCTGCGGCGCACCAACCCGCCAGGCGAGACTGTGCGCCGGCTGCTTCATTTGCAGACGTGGCGGAATAGCCCGCCCCGACTGCCATGCCATGTAGCAAACCGGAGCCAATATTGGCCAGACCCAGTGCGACCAGGTCGCGGTTGGGTGAGGTCACATCACCGTACTTGAGCGCAAAGCTGCGGATCGAGCCGTACGATTCCGCATACAGGATCAGCACCAGCGCGAAGGCGAGCTCGCCAACGCGCAACCACTGTACGCGCTGCAGGTCGGGCAGGCCGATGGTGACATTTGCCAGATCAATCGTGCCCACTTCGGCAATGCCGTAGTACGACAGATCGGTGGCATAGGCTGCTGTGATGCCCAGCACGATCACCACCAGCGGTCCCGGCACCCGCCGCAAGCGCGCCAGCGCGAACAACAAAGCCAGCGCCGCCAGGCACGCGGCGAGCGCATTGACGTTCCAACCCGCCGATTCGTGCAGGAACTGGTAAGTGAAACGTGGCAGGTCGCTGTGCGTCGGGTGGATCCCGGCGATGCTCGAAATTTGCCTGAGAATGATAATGACCGCTAGTCCGAATGTGAAGCCGCGCAGCACCGGCTTGGCAATGAAGTCGGTAATGCCGCCCAAACGCGCTATGCCCGCCAGCACCAGGAAGACACCGGCCAGCGTCACGAACCCGGCGGCGAGCGCCAGGCGCAGCGCGGCATCGGCACCGCTCGTCGACAGCGTGGCCGCGGCCAGCACCGCAGCGGAAGATGAGGTGGCCGACACCACCGCGAAGCGGCTCGTGCCCACAATGCCGTATATCACCAGCCCGACTAGCAGGCCGACCAAGCCAGCTTGCGCAGGCAGATTGGCGATGCCGGCGTATGCAACGGCTTCCGGCAGAAGCAGACCGGCAATAGAGCAGCCGGCGATCACATCTCGCCCGAGCCGTTGGCTTCGTGTCAGCGCCACGTCATTGGCCCTGCCGGTATCCGGCGGGGTGGACGAACCGGGGGCATCAGATGCAGGACACATAGTCGATGTAGTTCGGGCGATCGGCGGTCCGCTTATTCTGCCACTGATAGATGCCATCGAAATGACTTCGGCGTCGTTGCACACGGAGCGCCCTTATGGCGACCCCGCCCCAACGATTCTCGCCAGCCAATCGAACTTGGTCCTTCCGTCCACAGAAGTTGTGAGTGCAAGCATCACGTCTGAAGACTTGAACGTCCCATCCCTTTGGCTTGCTGACGAGGAACGCCACATGCATTCAACCCTATTCCACCAGGCAATGGCACTGACCTTGGCGGCGACCGCCATGGCCCTGTGCCATGCGCAGGAATTGCCGCTCCAGGCACCGCGCAGATCCGCGAATCGGCCGGGATCCTTTCCGGTGGCGTCGGCACGGAAGACGTGGCGCGCATGAAAAAAACTGGCGCCGCGCTTTAATGTCAGAATCCGCTTCCAGGACAATGCCACTGGGCGTGGATGCCCGCGCCCGGCGCCCGGGTCGTCAACCGCAACCACACGTGGCCCGCCTGCGCTTCGTCGAGGCGGTTCTTCTCTGCTTCGTTGCTCATGGCGATTCTCATCTCGCAAGGTGGCGGGCGCCAGGTGCGTACCAGGCAGCCATCTTATGGGACTCTTGCTTGCATACGTGACGATTCAATGGCGAATACCACCAGCATGCCGCCCAGGATTGAGACATTCTTCAGAATGTGGTTAAGCTGATTCATGAAGTCTGCGGGATCGGCGCGCCAGAAGCCATGGAAGATGATGGTGGTGGGTACCAGGAACAGTGCAAGAAGCAGCGCGCCCAAGCGTGCGCTCCAGCCCGAGATCAAAGTCAGTCCACCACCAATTTCAACTGCGATGGTTAGCACCAGCAGCAAATCCGGGCTCGGCAGTTCAGCGCTGGCAATCCACGCAGAATAGGCCGCGAAGCTGCCAATCTTCAGGAGTCCGGAAAATAAAAAAAGAGAGCCGAGAAGCGCACGACCGACAGAGTATGTTCGTGAAACGACCGTGGGCGCGAGTGACATAGTGGTCATGACCATCTCCAAAACGAAGAGCGGTTGCAGCCAAGAGCCAGTCCCCAATTAGGAGTCCCGCTCCTTTTCCTTGCCGGTGCCGTCATCCCAAGGGCGGACCACCTTGGCCGAGCGTGGCGAGCCGCCCGAGATAATCCGTGCAGCGGCCGCTGACGGGCGAAGGATCGAACGGACGATTTTCAGGTAGCGGTGCGCCACCTTCATGAGTGCCGGGAGCTTGATCCGCTTCACGGTGCGGACGTTCAGTGCTCCCTGCACGCCGGATGGCCGCGATCAGCATGTGGCTCCGCGCCGCCAGCAAAGTCTCCTCAAATCGCGCCATTGCCTCTGACAGCAGATTCAACTCGACCTGGCTCTTGGCGTCGTCCGCCTTGCAAGCATCAATCTCGGTGTAGATGCGCTTGCCGAGCTCACGCACGAGAACAGGATCGAGCTGTCCTTGAGATGCTGCGTGACTCAGGTGAAACAGCAGGGTGATCAATCCGTTCGGAGTGGAACGGGGCGGCGAAGCTGTGCTCATTTGTTGCCCCAACATTGCAGTCTCCACATTTGGCAAGCCACTGGCTATAGGATCTGAAAAATCCCGGAGTTTTGGCTACATCAAAGAAAAGATTGACAGGCCATTGGCCCGCAACGATGCGTGCCGGCTTCATATGCGTTTGGCTGTCACGACACGTGCGCCGCCTTGCAGCCGGTGCCCTTCGCAATGAGGCCTTTCTTATGTGGGAGTCGGGTACTGGGGCGTTCGTGTCCGTGTGTGCAGCCAGTCTCGTTCCAGGTGGATCAGGTTGAAAAGAAATGTGAGGTCCATCGGCTCGGCTTCAGCCGTAATCCATTGCTCGTGATCGACGTCTTGATAAATCAGCGTCAGGTAATAGCGGCCGTGAGGCAGTTTGAGGTAGACCAGGGGACCGTCGGAGACCAGCCGTAGCAGGCGGTTGCCCTGTTCGTTGACCAGGATCAGTGTGACGCCAGAAACGGGGTTGCCTTCTGAAGGGTCCTGGAAGCTGAGCCGCACATTGAATTGGCCGGCGATAGCCTGCATTTGCCGCAAGGCTTCACGCCCCATCCCGCCCGAGACATACCGGACGCCAGCGGATTGGTGGATTTCCGGCGGCGTTGGATGCGTTGCGAGGATCTGCGCGTGGAGAAGCGGTGCGGTACCAAGGAGCAGCGCGGCGGCAGCTGCACGCTCAACCTTGCTGGCGCGCATTGCAAGTGATCGATGGTGGCTAACGGGAGCCTGGAGGTTTTCCTCGTGTCCACGCTGCAGCTTCGCGGTCATGACAATCCTCCTTTGCGGCGCGCAAAATATATCGCCCGTCTATTTTGAAGCGTAGCTCGCATGCGCACTGTCCCATTGATGCATCGCAAACGAGATACCAAATACATTCAGCCGCCTTCCCCCGGGAGCAGTACTCGGTGGCGAACTCGCGGATCGCGCCGTCAGAGGTTTGTCCTGAGCCCATGTAACCGGCGATCGTGGCGGCATTACCGGAACGGGCAATGCGCACGGACGAGTGCGTGTGCGCACACCAGGCCGTATTGCCTGAGCATGCGGTATCCCAGTTCTCGATGACCGCCGACAGCTTCATGTCGCGCACTGGCGTATATAGAAGCGGTGTCCCCTCCATGCCCTATTGGCTTCTGTGGGAAGAGCGGCGCCTGTGCTCCGTGGCCAACGGGGTGATGGAATTCTGAGTTGGCGAGCACCGGTCTCCCGCTACAGCTTGCACCGCCGGCTCCACCATTTGTCCAGCTCCACTGCAATCGTCAATGTGAGCGCGAGCGACAACAGTCCAGCCCACGTCGTAGCCGACACAGGTGTGAGACCGAGCGTGTCGCTTAGCCCGGGTATGTACATGGCAGCGATATGGAGTAACTGGGCAGCCAGTACGCTGACCACCAGCATCGGATTGGCGAAGACCCCCTGTCGGAATACGGAGTGGCGCTCTGAACGGCTACTAAACGTCTGCAAGTTCTCAAACAGCACAAACAGCAGCAGCAATTGGTTGCGTGCCTCGTTTAGGGGATAGCCGCGGTCGAGCAGCCAGTAGAAAGTTGCAAATCCCCCTACGCCCATGACAAGAGTCGAATAGCAGATGCGGCGGATCATTACGCGGTCAAAGATCGGCTCCCGGGGCTTGCGCGCCGGATATGACAGTTCGTCGCCTTCCGCATGCTCGGTAGCCAGAGCCACATCCTGGATGCCATTGGTCACGAGGTTGAGCCACAGCAGCTGCACCGGCAGCAATGGCATTGGCAGGCCCAGGGGAATCGCCAGCAGAAACAGAACCATTTCGGCCGCGCCCGTGGAAACCACCATGAAGATGACTTTGCGAATGTTCGCGTACGCCACCCTGCCTTCATTTATGCCGTTGACGATGGACGCAAAGTTGTCATCGGTGAGGACTATGTCTGCGCTTTCCTTCGCTACTTCAGTTCCCTTTCGGCCCATGGCCACACCGACGTGTGCGTGCTTGAGCGCAGGAGCGTCGTTGACGCCGTCGCCGGTGACCGCCACGAAATGGCCGGTTCTTGCCAGCGACAGGACAATGGACAGCTTCTGATCCGGACTGACGCGGGCGTAGATGCGCGCACGGCGGGTCAGTTGGTCGAGTCCGTGCGGCCCCTTGCTCTCGGCCTGGCGCACCTGCTCGCCCGTCACGACCTGGTCCGTGGTAAAGCGCAGCCCCGCCTGCGCGCCAATTGCGCTGGCTGTCAACGGATCGTCGCCAGTCACCATCGCCACGTCGATGCCGGCGCTGTAGCAGCGTCGGATAGCGTCCGGGACCTCCGGGCGAACCGGATCCTTCATGCCTGCCATTCCCAGAAAGGTCAGGTTGACCAGGTGCCCGTGTCCGTAGGACCCGTCCGGCTCTGCATCAATCGTGCCTTCTGCGAACGCCAGCACGCGTAGTCCTTGCGCGGCCAGCGCTGCCTTTTCCCGAAGCAGTCCTTCGCGCCGGATCGGCACGGCATGGCCGCGAACGTCCGCCTGGTCGCACATGGCAATCAGAGTCTCGGGCGCTCCCTTGACGAACACGCGGATCGTCTCTTCGTGCCGGTGGAACGAGGCCGCGTACCGCAGGTCTGGCTCATACGGGATACGGGCCACCAAGGGGTACCGCTGTCGGATCTCATTGGCTACGGTGCCCCCCTTGTGCGCTGCGGCCAGCAGCGCCACGTCCACGCTGTCCCCGGTGCCAGTCCAGCCATCACGCTCCCTGGATAGTTGGGCCTCGTTTGGCAGCGCCGCGGCCCTTAGCAGGGCCGCTACCCGCGTTCTCGCGTCATGGTCGGTGGTGCCGGCGGCGCGGATCGTGCAGTTGTCCAGATCGTGTCCGACGTCGCAGCAAAACGCCGTGCCGTCGGGAAGCCGGATATCGGTGACGACAAGCTCGTTCATGGTCAGGGTGCCGGTCTTGTCGGTGGCGATCATGGTGCAGGATCCAAGCGACTCCACGGCGGGCATTTTGCGCACGATCACATGGGCCTTCGCCATCCGCCGCATGCTGATCGCCAGCGCCACCGAAATGGCGACGGGCAGTCCTTCGGGGATCGCGCTCACCGCCAGTCCGACCGACATCATGAACAGTTCGCGCAATGCCATGCCGCGCAGCATACCCACCAACACCAGCAACGCCACAGCCACGCCTACCGCCACCGCGATCAGTCGGGAAAAACGCTGGAGCCTGAGAATCAAAGGTGGCTGCGAGATGGATTCGCGGCCCAGTTCCCGCGCAATCCGGCCAATTTGCGTGGCAGCGCCAGTTGCCACGACGATGCCGTGGCCCCTGCCGCGGAGCACCACCGTGCCGGCGGAGGTCAGGCACTGGCGGGCGCTCGCTGGGGCGTTGCTGGCATCACATGCTGAGAGCTTGCGCACCGGCAGCGATTCGCCAGTCAGCAGGGATTCATCGCACTGCAGGTCAATGGCGGAGGTCAGTTCCAGGTCGGCCGGCACTCGGTTGCCGGCTTCCAGCACCACCAGGTCGCCCGGTACCAGCGTACTTGCATCGATCTCCTGCTGGATGCCGTCCCGGATCACCGTGGCACGGGGCTGCTCCATCTTGCGCAGCGCCACGGCCGCCTTGTCGGCCGTATGCTCCTGTGCGGTGCCGATGACGCCGTTAATCAGCAGTACTGCCCCGATGAACAGTGCATCCTTCAGGTCACCCAACGCGAGCGACACCGCTGCCGCGGCCAGGAGAATGTAAATAAGCGGACTGAGGAACTGGCGCAGAAACACCGCGGCCACCGACCTAGGGGCCGCCTGAGGCAGCACATTGCGGCCCACCTCGGCCAGCCGCGCATTAGCCTGCGCGGTGGTCAGGCCGGGTGGGACATGTCCCGGATCGACGCGATCCCGGGTGCCGGAATGTTCTTCGTGAGATCGGGGGCGATCCGTTTGCAACGCGCTGGAGCGATTTTGCATGAGGTTTCCCAAGGTATGCCCGGCGCGGAGCCACGCGTGCACACCCTGGGCGTACGCCACGTGCGGCGGGCGGGTCCGGACACTGTTCAAGCGTAGGTACTCGCGTTTCCGCATGATTGATCCGGATCAACCACCACCCGGTTCCCCCTCCTAGACTGGCTGTATCGGCCAGCGGCACCCGTGGCGGGGCCAACGGCCTTGCGCAAGCGTCAAAGGACACCAGCATGCAACTGCAATTCCTCGGCGCGACCGATACGGTCACCGGCTCCAAGTACCTGCTCGATACCGGCCGTCACCAGGTCATGGTCGACTGTGGCTTGTTCCAGGGATACAAGACCCTGCGCCTGCGCAACTGGGATCCACTGCCGCTCGATCCGGCCAAGCTCGACGCCGTGGTGCTGACCCATGCCCACATCGACCACAGCGGGTATTTGCCCCTGCTGGTGCGCAACGGCTTCCGCGGCAGCGTGCACTGCACCATGGGCACCGCGCAGCTGTGCGGAATCCTGTTGCCAGACAGCGCCCACCTGGCGGAAGAAGACGCCGATTATGCGAACCGCAAGGGCTTCTCGCGTCATCGGCCCGCATTGCCTCTTTACACAGCAGCCGACGCTGCACGAGCAATGCGGCGGCTCCAGCCGATGCAGTTCGGCAAGCGCTTCCAGGTAGTGCCCGGCGTAGAGGCCGAGTTTGCCCGGGCCGGACATATCATCGGCGCGGCTATCGTCACGTTGTTCGTCGACGGCAAGCGCATCGTCTTCTCAGGCGACCTCGGGCGGCAGCAGGACATCGTCATGCGCGCGCCGGAGATGGTGCGTCAGGCGGATTACCTGCTGGTGGAGTCAACCTACGGCGACCGGCGGCATCCGGACGACGACCCGCTCGATGTGCTCGGCGAGATCGTCAGCCGGACGATTGGCCGCGGCGGCAGCTTGATCATCCCCGCTTTTGCGGTAGGGCGCACGCAGAGCCTGCTGTACTGCCTGCACCGCCTGCGCGAACTCAAGCGAATCCCCGACGTGCCGGTGTACCTCAACAGCCCGATGGCCATCGACGCGACCATGATTTTCTCGCTGCATCCGGAAGAGCTGCGCATCAGCCGCGAAGAGTGCGCCGCAGCCTGCAATCTCGCCACCCCGGTGCAGAGCATGGAGCAGTCGATCTGGCTGAACCATGACCGAAGTCCCAAGATCATCCTGGCTGGCAGCGGCATGGCTAGCGGTGGTCGTGTGGTCCACCATATTGCCGCCTACGGCCCGGACCCTCGCAACACCGTTCTGCTTTCCGGCTTCCAGGCGGCGGGTACGCGCGGCGCAGCGCTGGCCGCAGGCCGGCGCGACATCCGCGTCCATGGCAAGGACATCGCCGTGCATGCGTCGGTGGAGCAGGTGGAGAACCTGTCCGCACATGCCGATGCCGCGGAACTCATGACCTGGCTCGGCGGCTTTCACCAGGCGCCGCGGCGTACGTTTGTCGTGCACGGCGAGCCACAGGCAAGCGATGCGCTGCGCCAGCACATCGAGCGCGACCTGCGCTGGGCGGTCACCATGCCGGAATATCGGCGCTCCTATCCGCTCGACTGATCCAGGCCGGCGCCTGATATGTGCGCCTTTCGTTACGTCTGCCAAACCGGAATCACGTCATGGACTTCAGAACCATCCTCGTCGACCTCAGCGAAGATTCTGCCCGGTCGGCACGCATTGAAACGGCCGCACGGGTTGCCGCGAAATTCGGCGGCAGCGTGGTCGGGCTGACTGCGACTGGAACAAACCTGGAGCCGTTTCGCGGGGCGGGCGAAGAAGCCGGACAATACGCGGCCCTTGCCGCCAGCCAGCTGCACAAGCTGGTTGCCGGTCACAAGGAGACCCTCGACACGCTGACCAGGCAAGTGTCGCCGGACATCCCCACCCGGCACATCATTATCGACGCTGAATCCGGTTGGGCGCTTGCCGACGAGGGGCGTTTCGCCGATCTCATCCTTCCCGCACCGCCGTCGGCGGATGCCGATGTGCCGGCGCTGCTGGCCGGGGTTGCGGAGTATGCGATGCTCAATGCCGGACGGCCCATCCTGCTGGTGCCGGGCGCGGCCGGCCCGCGCTTTGGTGGTCATGTCGCGATCGCATGGAACGGCGGTCGAGAGGCCGCGCGGGCAGTAGCGGACGCATTGCCGTGGCTCGCGCATGCCAGTGCTGTTACCGCCCTGGTGGTCAGCGCGGCTGCCATTGACGAAGAGACCTGCCGTGACAGCGGGAACCGGCTGACAGAGTGGCTGGCCAGCCATGGCATCAATGCCGATCTGGTTGTCGGGGAGGGCGACCCCGACCACGTTCTGCCGCAACTTGCCTGCAAGGTACAGGCCGACCTGCTGGTCGCCGGCGGCTATGGCCGTTCCAGGCTGAAGGAGCTGGTGCTGGGTGGCACCACCCGCGCCCTGGTGCGTCAGTCATCGTTGCCAGTCTTCATGTCGCACTGACGGGTGACCGCTGCCGGTGGGGCAGTGGCAGCGCATGGCCTGGCCGCAGGCTCGTTCGGCCGGCACATTGCGTGCCGGCCGAATGTTGGCTTGCCGACATACCCGAGCCGCATCCTGAGCTAGTTTCCAACGTGCGTGGCTCAGCCGGTGTCGGCACACGGGTTGTGGCTCCGACGTCGCCGGTACCTGCGAATTTTCCGGTTCTGAGCCGCATCTCGCTTCCCATGCCGTTGCCTTTCCGCGCACAAACTCTATAGTCCATTGGCAAGGTAATAGTGACGAGAGCATGCCCCTGACGGCGTCTTCATCCGCTCCGCAGGCGAGCAGCCTTGTCCAGAGTTCGCCCGACGATGGCTTTCGCCTGGTCGTGCGATTTCCGCGAGAGCAGGGGAACGGGCATGACAAGGGTGATGATTGCGGATGACCATGCTGTGGTACGGGATGGCCTGCGGCATATCCTGGAACGGGCCGGTGTGTTCGAGGTCGTCGGCGAGGCGGCAGATGGTACACAAGTGCCCAGGATGGTACGGGAATGCACCCCGCAGGTGCTCCTGCTTGACCTTTCCATGCCTGGCAGGAGCGGGCTGGAACTGATCCGCTTGCTGCGCGGCGAGCACCCGGCCCTGCGCATCCTGGTCTTGACCATGCACGCCGAGGAGCAATACATCGTTCGTGCGTTCCAGGCTGGAGCGGCGGGCTATCTGACCAAGGAAAGCGCGGCTACGGAACTGGTGTCCGCCATCGGCCAGGTAGCCCGGGGCGGCACCTATGTGAGCCAGTCGATGGCCACGAAGCTGGCAAGCGGGCTGAAGGACCAGAGCGACGACCTGCCGCACCTGAGGCTCTCGGACCGCGAACTGGAAGTCTACCGGCGGCTGGTGCTGGGCGAGCCCATCACGGCGATCGCCATGGCACTGTGCGTCAGCGCCAAGACCGTGAGCACCTACAAGATGCGGCTGATGGAAAAAATGCAGATGCCCAATGAAGCCATGCTGTTGCGCTATGCCATGCGCAATCATCTGTTCGACGACGATGCGGACCTGTAGTGCCACAGTGCAGCGTCGGTCGGCCGCTGGCTTTGTGCCTTATCGCCCCGAAGTCGCAGCCAGCCCGGCCAGGGTCTGGCGCAGCGCATCGAGTTCCAGCGTCTTGTCAAAGCAGTAGCTCCCGCCTGCCTTCAGGCAGGCGCGGCGCAGCGGCGGGCCGAGGTTGTCGGCCAGCACGATCACGATCGAATCCGGTAGCGTCGACCTCAGCGTCCTGACCTCCTGGAGCGCATGAGCATAGCCCGTGCCCAGGCTGATCAGGACGACGTCGGGGCGATGACGCAGGAGCGGGGCAAGTTCCGTGGCTGCGCTGGCGCCCGCACCCGCGACTCGGATGCCAGGCATTCGCCCAAGCAGGCCGAGCTGCCTGGTTCGGATCGCATTGGCATGCTCGAGCAAGTACACGGTAAGCAGGCGGGCAGGATTGCGGTCTGGCATGGTCCTAGTATCGCGGCTCCCCTTGCGGTGGCAAATCAGGGGCGGCTGAGAGTCGCGTCAGGGGGGCAGAAGGCACTGTCAGTGATCCCTGACATGCGCGCGCACGCCTTGCCGGCTTGGCAGTAGCGAGTACGACAGTTTCGACAAGCAAGCCGGCTGGGTGGCGTCTGCAACCGAGGTTGTCGGCTACCGGCTTGTCTCAGGAAAGCGGCCGCCGCCGGCAGTGCGCCTGAAGGCGATCGAAATTGCCAACGCCTTGCGCGCGCGTGCCGATTGCGATGCCTCAACCCTGCGTGCGAACGCTGGCATTCTCCTCGCGCAGCGCAAGGTGCAGACTGACACCGTCGGCGCCGGCCGCGATGCTGGTCCTGAAGCCGCAGGTGCGCGCCAGCGTCAGCATGGCCCGGTTGTGCTGCATGGTGCAGCCCACCAGCGCGCCGATGCCCTTTTCGCGCGCGTAGCGGATCAGCTTGTCGAGCAGCAGCTTTCCCAGCCCTTGTCCCTTGCAGTCCGAGCGCACGGCGATACCGAACTCTGCCTGGACATTGTCCGGATCCGCAACCGCCCGGACCTCTCCCAGGATGGAAGCCTGGCCACATGCATCGGTAGTCGTCGCGATGAACGCCATCTCGCGCGCGTAGTCGATCTGCGTGAGCCTTGCCAACTGGCTGTGTTCCGGCTCGCGGAACGTGCAGAAGTAGCGTGCATGGATATCTTCCGGCGTCAGCTGGCGGAAGTACGCCTGGTAGGCTGCCTCGTCGGTCGGGCGCACGGGCCGCAGCACAATGGTGCGGCCGTCCTGCTCGACGCGTTCCTCCAGCGCTTCCGGATAGGGTTGGATGGCCAGCCGCGTGCCCGGCGCCGGCGCCTTGATGGCGATGCGGGCATCGAGCGCGATGACGCCTGTCGCGCTCGCCAGCAGGGGATTGATATCGAGTTCGGCGATCTCGGGAATGTCGCAGACCAGGCGTGATACCTGTACCAGTACCTGGAGCAAGCCGTCCCCGTCGACGCCCGGGTGTCCGTGCCAGCCTTCCAGCAGGCGCCCGATGCGGGTGCGCGACACCAGGTCTTGCGCGAGCAGCGCGTCGAGCGGCGGCAGCGCAACCGCATGGTCGCCGATGTGTTCGGTGTTGACGCCGCCATGGCCGAACAGCAAGACGGGGCCGAACACGGGATCGGTGGCGGCGCCGACGATCAGCTCGAAGCCATCGCCGTGCCCGGCCATCGGCTGGACGGTGAAGCCCTCCAGCCGTGCCTCCGGGGCTTGCTGCCAGATCCGCTCGAGCATGGCGCTGCCGGCGCTGCGCACCGCGGCGGCATCGGCGAGGTCCAGTGCAACGCCGCCCGCGGCAGACTTGTGCGTGATGTCCGGGGACAGGATCTTGAGCGCTACCGGATATCCGATCCGTGTGGCCTGGTCGACAGCCTCATCGACGCTTGCCGCGGTCCGGGTCGCGACCACGGGGACGCCGTAGGCGGCCAGCGCGGCCTTGGCCTCCGGTTCGGTCAGCAACGCCCTGCCGGCGCGCAGGGCATTGCCGATGATCGTGCGCACCTGTTCCTTGTCGGCCTGCGTGTACGTGTCGTCTGCGGGCGGCGTGCGCATCAGCAATTGCTGGTTCCTGTGGTATTCGCAGGCCTGCAGGAAGCCGCGCACTGCCCGCTCCGGGGTATCGAAGGTCGGCACGCCGGCATGCCGGCACAAGCGGCGTGCCTGCAGCACGGCATCCGCCCCGAGCCATGCGGTCAGCAGCGGCTTGCCGCCCGACGGCGCGCTGACGAGCGCGGCTGCGATCTCGGCGGCTGGCACGATGGCCGTGGGCGCATGGATCATCAACACAGCGTCAACCTCGGGCGCCTCGCACAGGATGGCGTAGGCCTGCAGGTAGCGCTCGACGGGCGCGTCGCCGATGATGTCGATTGGATTCGCGCGCGGCCAAGTGGCGGGCAGCACCAAGTCCAGCCGGGCCAGGGTCTGGTCTGACAGTCGGGCCAGGGTCCCGCCGGCATCCGCCAGCGCATCCGTCGCCATCACGCCGGCGCCGCCGCCATTGGTCAGGATGGCGAGGCGCTCGCCGCGCAGCCCTTGCATGCGGGCAAGCATCTCGACGGCGTCGAACAGGCCCTCGGTGCTGTCCACGCGCAGCATGCCGGCACGCCGGATGGCGGCGTCGTAGACGTCGTCGGCACCCGCCATGGCGCCTGTGTGGGACGCGGCGGCGCGTGCAGCCTGCGCCGAGCGTCCGCCCTTGACGATCAGCACCGGCTTGTTGCGGGCGGCGGCGCGTGCCGCAGACATAAACTTTGCGCCATGGCGGATCGCTTCCACGTAGAGCAGGATCGCATGCGTCCCGGCGTCGCCGGCGAGGTAGTCGAGCACGTCGGCTGCGTCCACATCGGCACTGTTGCCCAGCGAGATGAAATGGGAAAAGCCGATCTGCCGCGAGCGCGACCAGTCCAGCACGGCGGTGGCCAGCGCGCCGGATTGGGTGGCGAATGCCAGCTTGCCTTGGCGGGCCGCGCCGGGCGCGAAGCTGGCATTGAGGCTGATTCCCGAAGCGATCAGCCCGACGCAGTTTGGCCCGAGAATCCTGAGCAGATGGGGCCGCGCCGCGTCCAGCATGGCCTGCCGCAGGGCGCCTGCGGCACTGTCCTCGGGACCCTCGAAGCCGGCGGTCAGCACGATAGCCGCGCGCGTGCCGGCGGCGCCAAGCTCGGCGATGAGCCCCGGGATGGTGGGCGCGGGCGTGCATAGCACCGCCAGGTCCGGCGGTGCCGGCAACGCGCCGACGCGCGCGTAACAGGGCTGGCCCGCCAGCGTCGCATACTTCGGGTTGACCAGGTACAGCTGGCCGGTGAAGTCGCCCGCGGACAGGTTCGCCAGCACCGTTGCCCCCACGCTATGCGGCCGCAGCGTCGCGCCGATGAGCGCGACCGAGCGCGGACGGAACAGGGCATCGAGATTACGGACAGTCATGGCTGGCCCTCATGGCAACCGGCGGCAACCCTCCCGACAGGGCCCGGTCGGGAAGTCAGAGATTCACCTGGATGATGTTCGATACTTCGCTTACCCCAGGCGCCGCCCAGGCGGCTTCGGAAGCGGCCTCGCGCTCGGCCCAGCTGCGCAGGCTACCGCGCAGCGTCACCACGCCGTCCTTGACGTCGACCGCGACATGGGTCGCGTCGTCCGCCGCCTGGCGCTCGATGGCCCTGGCGATCCGTTCCTTCACGTCGTGGGCCGCGATCGCAGGCTGGACCACGATGGCGTTGGCTACACTGACCACGCCGTACAGGCCGCCCACCGCGTGCTCGGCGGCCAGGCGCTGGTAGTTCCAGTCGACCGTGCCGGTCAGCGTGACGCAGCCGTCCTCGACCATCACCTGGATGCGATCCGCGGGCAGCACCGAGGTCCACGCCAGGATGTTGCTCGCTGCGCGTGCGATGTCCGCGTCCGTGCGCTGCGCGTCATCGGGCAGGCGCACGTCGATTTCGACGGCCAGGCCTTTCACGCCGGGCACGCGCCTGACGGCCTTCTCGGCAGCGTACTTGCCGGCATGGCTGCTGAGATGGCCGGTCAGCGTCACCACGCCGTCCTTGACCTGGACACCGACCTCGGTGGCATCGACGGCCGGGTCCCAGGCCAGTTCCTCGATCACATGCTGCTTGAGCTGGATATCGCCTTTCATGTTGGTTGTCTCCTGTTTGCCTGGCGCCCTCGGGCGCGATCGCGGCGCGTGCCGCCTGCTCCGTGCGTGCCAGCGCGGGCACGCGGCATCGGCGTCACGGCCGCGTTTCCAGCTGATCAATGACCGCCGAGATGCCCGGCGCCGACCATACGGCACCGATGGCGGCGCGGCGGTCGGCCAGCGAATCCACGTGGCCGCTCAGCGTGGCGGTGCCGTTCTTGACCTTGACGCTGATATGGTGGGCCTCGCGCACGGCATGGCGGAGCAGCGCCTCTTCGATGCGCTTCTCCACGTCGGGGGGCGCGGTCTTCTCATTCATCCGGATGTTGTTGACGACGCCGATCACGCCGCGCAACTGGCTGACCGTGCGTTCGGCCAGCTTTTTCTGATAGCCCCAGTCGACGTTGCCAGACAGCGTGACCCAGCCGCGCTCGACGCGGACCTTGATGACGTCCGAGGGCACATGCACGTGCCATTGCAACGCACCGCGAGCCGCCTCGGCAATGGCCTCGTCGAGGAAGGCGCCGGGCGGATGCACGTCGAGCTTGACGACGACCGCTCGTACGCCTGAAATGCGTTCCGCGGCGCGCTCGGCGGCGAGCTTCTCCGCATAGCTGGACAGGTGTCCGTCCAGCGTGACAATGCCCTCATGGACCTCGACGCCGATGGACGCCGCGTCAATCGCCGGATCCCAGTCGAGTTCCTCGGTGACGTCCTTCTGGATCTGATGATCTGTTTTCATGCTTGGCCTCTTCAAAGGCAGGGCGCCGCAAGCGGCGCCACGGGTTGGCCCCGGTGCGTCTCTGGGCGCTACGTTTGCGATAGAGCCTGTGCGCTGCCAGAACGCTCTCGTTCCTGCGCCTTGCGCACCAGCGAAAACAGCATGCCCCAGTCGGTTGCGAGAGCGGCGAACAGATCATCGAGCGCAACCACTCCGGTCACTGCCTCGCCATCGAGCACCGCCAGGCGTCGTACGCCGTGCGTCAGCATCAACTGCATTGCCTCTGCGACAACGGCATCCCGTTGGATCGCCACCAGGCCACGCGTCATCACCTCGACCACGTCGGTCCGGCATGGATCCGCACCGGTGGCTGTCGCACCGATGACGATGTCCCGGTCCGTGACCATGCCGACCGCGCGCGTCCCTGCCGGTGAGTTCTCTGTCACGATCAGCGCACCGACGTGGCGGTCCCGCATCTGGACGGCAGCTTCCTGCAGGGTGCAGGACAGCGGGACATGCACGGCTTTCGCTGAGCAAATATCCTGGACTAGCATCCCGGTCTCCTTTTTTGCGCAACGTTGCCTAACGGACGGTAATGCGTTGCTGGCTTGAGCTTTCCTTCTTGGGCAGCACCAGGCGCAGCACGCCGTCCTGGAAGCTGGCATCGATCTTTTCCGTGTCGATGTTGCCGTCCAGCGTAAAGGCACGCTGCATCGAGCCGCTGTAGCGCTCCTGGCGGATCACGCGGTCGCCTTCTTTTACCTCGGAAGCTTTCTCGAGCTTGGCGGAGATCATCACAGTCCCACGGTCTACGCTGACGTTGATGTCTTCCTTCTTCACGCCTGGCAGGTCGGCGGTAATGGTGAAGCTGCTGTCGGACTCGGCCACATCGACCTTGAATGGCAGCTCGGTGTCTGGCCCGATCCGCCAATTGCGTAGCATGCTCTGCAGCATGTCGCCGAGCGGTTCGATCGAGAACGGGTCGTAGCGCTTGATGTTGCTCATCATGGTCTCCTGGATGACGGCGCCGTGCGCGCCGTGTTTTCTTACTTTGGCAAGCCGGGGCGGTTGCGGTTTGCTTTGCATCAAACGCCGGCACATTGCCCCGACTGCTTGCACGGGATAAGGGCATGACGTCACATGCGCCAGCTTGGACAGCCAGGGCGTTCGGCATGACCGGCGTCAGGGAACCCTGACAAGTGACGCTGCATTTCTGACACGCAACTCAGCGCAGCCTTCTAGGCGCGGAGCGCGGGCAGGCCAATACTTCAGTCAAACACATCGCGGCGCGCACGAATATGCGGTCCGCCAGACGACACGGGTGAAGGCGAGGGTCGGGATTAGGGAAAGGCCGGCAGGCTGGAGACAACCATGTTTGACTTGCATACTGAAGCTGATGCTGTTTGTGACGCCCCCAACATGTCCGTCGCGCTCTCCAGGCGTGAGGATGAGACGTTTGCGGAGCCGGCGCCGGATCCCGCGCGGGCGCGGTGCACAACTTGCATGATGCGGAACATCTGCATGGCCGCCAGCCTGGAGGCCGGCGAAATGGCCCGCCTGGACTCCGTCGTGCGGAGCTGGCGTTCGGTCAAGCAGGGCGAACGGCTGTACCGGGCGGGCGACCCGTTCTGCAGCCTCTATGCGGTCCGCGTCGGCTCGTTCAAGACCGTGGTGGCGCCGGAGCGGGGCAAGGAGACCATCTCCGGCTTCTACATGGCCGGGGACTCAATCGGCATGGACGGCGTTTGCCAGGAAACCCATAACTGCGATGCGATTGCCCTGGAAGACAGCGTGGTCTGCGTGATCCCGTTTCACCAGCTCGAGGCGCTATGCCGCGAGATCAAGCCGCTGCAACGCCACTTGCACAAGATGTTCAGTGCCGAGATCGTGAGGGAATCGCGCCAGATGATGCTGTTAGGCAACAACATGTCCGCCGAGCAGCGCGTGGCGGCATTCCTGTTGAACGTCTCGGCACGCTACCGCGAACGCGGCTATTCGGCCACGTCCTTTGTGCTGCGCATGACTCGTGAAGACATCGGCAGCTTCCTTGGCATGACCCTGGAAACCGTGAGCCGGACCTTGTCCAAGTTCCAGCAGGAAGGGCTGCTGACAGTGCAGGGCAAGTCCATCGAGCTGCTCAATCTGGACGCCCTGGACGCTCGCTAGCGGCGTCATACGCGGCAAGGCATGACGTGAACGATGCCAGTTCTGATCCCGGAATTCCCGGCCGTCCCGGCGATGTCGTGGCCGCCGCCGCGCCCCGCGAAGTGGGGGCGCTGGTGTTCCGGCCGCTCGAGATCGATACGTGGCAGGAGCATGTCATCTATATGCATCCGGATTGCCCCGTCTGCCGCGCCGAGGGCTTTTCCGCGCAGGCGCGCGTGCGCGTGCAGATCGGCGACAGGTCGTTGATCGCCACGCTGACGCTGCTGGGCGCGCCGCTATTGAACACGGGCGAAGCGAGCCTGTCGTTGAGCGCGGCACGGACGCTTTCGGCACGCGCCGGCGATGTCGTGCATGTCACCCATGCGCCCGCGCTGGAGTCGGTGCGCGCACTGCGTGCCAAGATCTATGGCTGCCACCTGGACAGCGTCCAGCTCGACGGCATCATCGGCGACATCAGTGCAGGGCGGTACGCCGACGTGCATATTGCGGCATTCCTCACCGCCTGCGCGGACGGTCGCATGAGCCTGCGCGAGACTGTCGACCTGACCCGGGCCATGGTCCGGTCCGGCCAGCGCTTGAACTGGGACCGCGAGGTGGTTGCCGACAAGCATTGCGTCGGTGGGCTGCCGGGCAATCGCACCACGCCGGTCGTCGTGGCTATCGCGGCAGCGGCCGGGCTGCTGCTGCCCAAGACCTCATCGCGCGCGATCACCTCACCCGCCGGCACCGCCGATACGATGGAAGCCCTGACCCGCGTGACGCTGGATTCGACGGAACTGCGGCGCGTGGTAGAACAGGTCGGGGCTGCATTGGTGTGGGGCGGCGCGCTGAGCCTGAGTCCCGCGGACGACGTGTTGATCCGCGTGGAACGCGCGCTGGATATCGACAGCGATGCGCAGCTGGTGGCCTCAATCCTGTCGAAGAAGATTGCCGCCGGCTCCACCCACGTGCTGATCGACGTGCCGGTGGGGCCGACGGCCAAGATCCGCGAAGACAGCGATCTGGGGCGCCTGGATCTCGCCATGACCAAGGTCGCGGACGCGTTCGGGCTGAAGCTCCGGATTCTGCGCACCGACGGCTCGCAGCCGGTGGGCCGGGGCGTCGGCCCTGCGCTCGAGGCGCTCGACGTGCTGGCCGTGCTGCAGTGCCAGCCGACGGCGCCCGCCGACCTGCGCGAACGCTCGCTGCTGCTGGCGGGCGAGCTGCTGGAGTTCTGCGGTGCGATACCGCCCGGGCAGGGACGGCTGCTGGCCGGCAGCCTGCTCGACAGTGGTGCCGCCTGGGCCCGGTTCCAGGCGATCTGTGAAGCGCAAGGGGGGCTGCGCACCCCGGGGCAGGCGGTGTTCCGGCGCGACGTGGTCGCAGCCCGCAGCGGCATCGTGACGTCCGTCGACAACCGGCACGTCGCGCGCACGGCGAAGCTGGCCGGGGCGCCGCGCCGGCAGGTGGCCGGGCTGGAACTGCATGTGCGCGCCGGCGACGAGGTCGTAGCCGGCGCACCGCTCTGTACGCTGCATGCCCAGGCGTCCGGCGAACTGGAATATGCGTTCAGCTACGCCCTGGCGCATGACCCCTTCCGCATCGAATAGCTCCAGTGGGCGGCCGGCAGCGGCCGCCCGCACCAGCAGCACCGGCACCGTCGATCTGCACACCTCCCCCTCGGCCACGCTGCCCATCACCAGGTGCCGGAAGCGGTTCCCGGGTGCGGGAGCGCAGACATTGCTTCCGGCTTAGGCGGGGGGTAGGCCGGTTGATGCGGGTCAGCGGGCGGGCGGTCGGCCGGCCAAGGGGACTCTGGGCTTCGTTGACAGCCATCAACACGCATGCGCTTGCGACCGCTACTTTGGAAATAGCCCATAGCCGAAGCCGAGGTAGCTGGGGGGAGAGGCAAGACATGGGCCTGAACCAGCCATTGCTGTCGTGGAATGAAGAAGATGCGGGGCATTTGTCCAGGAACGTGCCGGCTGGAGATCGCTCCCCCGGCCGTGCCGGCCCCGTTGGTGTTGTTTGTACTGGCGTAACAGGTGACCAAATATGGACGAAGAGACCAGACAGAAGATCCTGACCTTGTTGAACCAACACAGGATCATGACGCTTGCCACCTTGAGGCCGGATGGCTGGCCTCAGGCTACCACTGTGGGTTATGTGAATGAGGGTCTCACGCTCTACTTCCTCTGTGGTCCGGGCAGCCAAAAGGCGGCCAATCTGGCATTGGATGACCGTGTCTCGCTGACAATTGATCACGACACGCCAGATCTCATGGCGATTACCGGCCTGTCCATGGCGGCGCACGCGCAACCGGTGGTCGATGTGGCCGTAGCGGAGAGAATCCTCCGGATGTTCCCATTGAAGTATCCGGAGCAGATTGCCTTGCCAGTGCCGATGCCAACCGCGGAGGACGTCCGAATATTCAGGGTGACCCCGACAGTCATTTCCGTGCTCGACTATTCCAAGGGCTTCGGACATACGGATCTTGTCAGCTGCTGACACCTGGGTCCGCTGAGGGAAGTCAAGAGACCTTTCGTTGCGGAGGTGTGCCGTGCGCAAGATGTGGGCGGTGCTCGTCATGCCAGCCATTAGTCTGTGCCGCTGCGGCCAGCGCCCTCGGTGGTGCCAGTTGAACCTGCGCACGGCCGCGCGAGGCCTGCTTCTGGTGCTGACTGCCTTCGTGTTTCCCGGAGCCATCGCCGAGGTTGCCGTTCCGTCATTGACGGCGCGAGTGACTGACCTGACTGGTACGCTAACGCGCGCACAGCAGGCGTCCCTGGACCAGACGCTGCAGGCCTTCGAAGCCAGGAAGGGAGCTCAGGTTGCAGTTCTCATGGTTCCCACTACCCGACCGGAAACCATCGAACAGTATTCGCTTCGCGTGGTCGAGCAATGGAAGCTGGGACGTAACCGCGTTGATGACGGCGCGCTGCTCATCATCGCCAAGGACGACCGCACGCTTCGTATTGAGGTGGGTTACGGGCTCGAAGGCGTCCTGACTGACGCCGCGAGCAAGCGCATCATCAGTGATGATATCGTGCCCCGATTCAAGCGGGGCGACTTCTATGGCGGTGTGTCTGCGGGCATCGACCGCATGCTTGGGGTCATCGAAGGGGAGCCACTGCCACCTCCGGAGGAAAGAGCAGGGGATACGGGTGACCCCGTCCGGCAACTGATGCCAATCCTGCTTGTGCTCACTCTGGTTCTGGGTGGGTTACTGCGTTCCATGCTGGGGCGCTTCCCGGGTGCAGTCGCGACGGGTGGGGCCGTTGGAGTGGTCGCGTGGATGCTTTCTGGCGCCATCTTTGCCGGCATCGTTGCAGGGGCAATCGCGCTCTTGTTCACGCTGATGGGTGGCCCGCACATGGGCTTGCTGGCTATCGGCGGCCGCTCGGGAAGATATGGCGGCCGGTCGGGCCCCGGGGGATTCGGCGGCGGTGGCGGCGGCTTTGGCGGTGGTGGTGCTTCCGGCAAGTGGTGATGGCAAACATCAATCACATCTTGCGGCGTCCGCCGAGGGGGCGAAAATGGCGATATTTGGATGTGAAATGGCTGGGCAGCTATGTAACCCTTGGGCCCTATAATTATTTCGATATCTGCCGACATCGAGGCTGCCATGCAGGTGTCGCCGTACGTGTGGCCACGGACAGGCCTCGGTGCATCCGGCCGTGGACTGAGGATTCAAGCACCTGGTGCGGAATCTGCCGGAATTACCACGCGCGTGAGCAAAGGCCATGTGGATCGGCGTGCCTAAAGAAGTCAAGGACAACGAGTACCGGGTTGGCCTGGCGCCTGCCTGCGTGCGCGAACTTGTCAGCCGCGGTCACCAGGTCATGGTCCAGGCCGGGGCCGGGGCCGCGCTTGGCCTTTCCGACGCGCAATACGAAGCGGCTGGCGCGAAGCTGGCTGCCGATGCGAAGGCCGTGTACGACCGGGCCCAGATGATTGTCAAGGTCAAGGAGCCACAACCACGCGAACTGGCGCTGCTCAGGCCCGGGCAGATCCTCTATGCATACCTGCACCTGGCCGCGGACCGTGAGCTGACTGCCGCGCTGCTGCAATCCGGCGCGGTCTGCATCGCCTATGAGACGGTTACGGGGCCTGACGGTGGTCTGCCGCTGCTGGCCCCCATGAGCGAGGTCGCCGGCCGCATGTCAGTCCAGGTGGCGGCAGCCTACCTCGAGAAGCCGAACGGCGGCATGGGACTGCTGCTCGGCGGCGTCCCGGGCGTCGCGCCGGCACATGTCGTGGTGATCGGCGCCGGCGTGGTGGGCGCCAATGCTGTCCAGATCGCGGTTGGCATGGGGGCGCGCGTGACGGTATTGGACAAGAATATCGAACGACTGCGGCATCTGGGCTCCGTGTACGGCAATCGAGTCGTGACGGTCTACTCCAGCGCTGACAGTATCGAGCGCGCGTTGCTCTCGGCCGATGCGGTCATCGGCGCGGTGCTGGTGCCTGGCGCCGAGGCGCCCAGGCTGGTCACGCGTGCGATGGTCGCGCGCATGAAAGCGGGTTCGGTGCTGGTGGATGTGGCGATAGACCAGGGAGGCTGCGCCGAGACATCGCGCCCGACCAGCCATACGGATCCGACCTATGTGGTGGACGGCGTGCTGCACTACTGCGTGACCAACATGCCGGCAGCGGTGGCGAGGACCTCCACCTTTGCCCTGAACAACGCCACGATCGGTCATGCGATGGCCCTTGCCGACAAGGGATGGTCCCGCGCGCTCTCAGACGACCCCTACCTGCGGGCCGGGCTGAATATCTGTCGCGGGAGTGTGACTTATGCGGCCGTCGCAAGCGCCCATGGCTACGCCCATGTACCCGCCGAGCAGGTGCTGACCTGAGCGCGGCCGCCAGTATCGGCCGACACGTTGCTGTCGGCCACCCCTGGTGCAGCAGCACTGCCATGAGCCGAATCACAGCGGTGTGGCTGGCTTGGTTGACTGGCATCAACCCGCATGTCCTTGCGACCGCTAATTTGGGATGAACCACAGCCGAAGCCGAGGTCGCCATGTACCGCCGCATTCTCCTAGCCCTCGATGGCAGCCGTTCATCCTTGAATGCCCTGGAGCAGGCCGTGTCGATGGCGCTGACCACCGACGCCGAGGTCAGCGCCATGTTCGTCGTCGACGACAGCGACCTGTTCTTCGAGGTCAGCCCGGGTGACCGGCACTGGCTGATGGCCGACATCATTGCCTATGGCAAGCAGGTGCTGGCTCGTGCCGGCGAGCGCTTCAGTGCCGCCGGCGTGCGCTGGAGCAGCAGGTTGGCCGAGACGCCCGGCACCCCTGCGAAGATTGCCGAGGCGATCATCGCGGAAGCGGACCACTGGAGCGCGGACCTGATCGTCATGGGCACACACGGCCATCGCGGCGTGCGGCGCATGGTGCTGGGCTCGGTCTCGGAGCACGTGGTCAGCAAGACGGTTCGCCCCGTGCTGCTCGTTCGGCAGCAGTCGCGCGGCGATACGCCCTGACCGTTCGGTTCCGGCCTGCGAAAACCCCAATAATTCTTGCGGAGTGACGCAAATGCAGGTTTCAAGAAGCCTTGGCCTCGGCCTGTCGTCGCTGGCGATTGCCGTTGCGGCGGCGGGTTGCGCCACTCGCGCCGCGCCCGCTGGCGTGCAGATCATGGAGCAGCACGGCGTTTCCTACGTATCGGGTGGAGACGATGAGGCGGGCATGCAAAGCATGCTGGCCATCGCCGCGCGTTTCAATGTACGGCTGACGATGGTGGATGCCGGGCGCGGGAAGCCGCTGGGCGGTGCCACGGTGGTCGTGGCCAGCCAGGAGGGCCGCCCCGTGCTGCACACTACGGCTAGCGGGCCGCTGTTCTATATGCGACTCAGGCCGGGTGCCTATCGGCTCGCGGTCGGCTACCAGGGGCGGGACCAGATGCGCGACATCGTCGTCGCTGGCGAGCCGCTCGAGGTGACGTTCCGGCTGCCGGTCAATACGCTCGAGGACGACTGGCTGCTCTGCGCCACGACACCCTGTCCGCGTCGCTGAGCCTGCCGCTCGGACGTGTCGCCGCGGGCACGACACCGCGCAAGCAAGTTCGCGGCGGTTCAGGGACGATCCCGCGAAAGAGAAGCGACGGAACTGGAAGGGGAAGAAGAAGCGCTCAGGCTTCGTTCGGGGACAAGCACGCGAGCCGCTCGGCGTGGGCAGGCCTGAATCCGCGAGCCGCAACCCCTGCGCGAAGACTGCCGATGCGCGCGCGACCAGCGGCGGTTGGAGCGCGGTACCGCGGCTTTGACACGTATCAACAGCAGTTGCGCCGGTTGCCCTACGCTGCATTTAACCAGTCCAGACCCGAGTCGCCACAGGCTCCCATCGCCGGAGAAACCGCTATGTACCAGCGCATCCTTGTCGCCATGGACGGCGGCGCCGCATCGGAACTTGCCCTGGAACAGGCCATGATCATCGCGCGCGCCGCCAACGCCGAAGTGGAGGTGGTCCATGTGGTCGATGACCGCAGCCCGTTTCTGGATGCCAGCAATCTGGATCCGGTGAGATTGATAGAGGACCTCACGACGGCGGGGCAAAGCGTTCTCGCTGCCGCCGCCGGCCGGCTTGCCGCAGCGGGTATTCGCCACGTAACGCGGCTGCTCGGTAAGCCTATGGTCGAGGGCGACGTTGCTGCCACGATCGCTGCCGAAGCCAATGGCTGGGGCGCTGATCTGGTTGTGATGGGTACGCACGGCCGCCGGGGAGTGCGGCGACTCGTCATGGGCAGCGTCGCGCGAAGCGTGATCAACCTGGCCGTCGCGCCCGTCCTGCTTCTCCGCGCCGAGGAAGCGTAAGCAGGCGAACAGATTTTGGAGGGCATTACGCCAGAGAGCTATGCATACGATCGACTTTTCCGGCGAGACGCCGGATTACTGCCCGACCGGGCCAAGCCTGCGGTGTGCCGTGAAGGTGGATGGCACACCGGCGACCTATGAGATCACTGCCGAGGCGCTTGAGGATCATTTCGGCGCACGCTCGTACCGCAGTGAAGATTTGCTGCCGGCATTCATGAGCAACCGCCAGGACATTGAACGCGTCGCGGGAGCGCTGTTCGAGATGACAGGTGCGCGGCACATCGTGCTGCACAGCGGCCATTTTCGCTTCGCGGTGTGAGGCGCACGTCCTGGCCGGCGGCAGCCGCCACCGGGCGGTGCGCGTCCTTACAAGGAGCTACCCATGAAGAATCGCTTGCAGTCATGCACGCCGGAGAAACGGCCAGGATGGCGCAGGCTTGCCGCCTGCGCGTTGGTGCCGCTATGCACAGCGTGTACCGCCGTACCGGACCTGCTGCGGCCGCCGAAGCCACGCACCGCCGCGCTGGCGGCAGGCAGCCTGGGCCAACTCGTACCTGGTGCCAGCGGTATTGCCTGTAGCGCGGACACGAAGACGGCTTGATGCACGACAAATCCGGGGCGGGGTGGCGATATAGATTCAAGAAAAGCTCCGTCCGGGGCTGCCTGATGGAGTCAATCCATGGACTACGCAACGATCCTGGTTCATCTCGATGCCGGCCGCCGCGTGTACGACCGGCTGCACCTCGCCACCCGGCTGGCGCTGGAGTTTCATTCCACGCTGGTTGGCCTGCTAGCCGTCGGCAAGCCGGATCCCACTGCCGTGCGCTACCTGGTGGACGGTGACCGCAATCTTGCCTCTTACACCGAATGGCGGCATCAGGTCGGCGAGCGGGCCCGTCACGCCCTGATGGGCGCAACGGACGAGGTAACCGTCATTACGGAATGGCGGGCGCCGGACTGGGCCACGGCGGCAACGGTCCAGGCAGAGGCGCATCGGGCGGATCTTGTCATCCTCGGACAGCACGATCCCACTGATGAAGCCGCCTACGCCGAGCCCGGCTTTGTTGAATCCATTGTGCTGGGATGCGGGCGGCCGGTGCTGGTGGTTCCGTATGCGGGCCGGTTCCCGAGCGTTGGCAAGAACATCATGGTGGCGTGGAACGGCAGCCGCGAGTCGGCGCGGGCCATCCGCGATGCGCTCCCGCTCCTGCAGCGCGCGGGCACTGTGGAGGTGGTCTCGTGGACACCGTCTGGGCTTCTGAAGGGGACATGGGTTTCGCCGCCTCAGCATGCCGTGGACTGGCTGGGTCGGCATGGCGTGGCGGTGCAGCTTTGCACGTTTGGAGCGGAAGACGGCGAAGACGTCGGCCAGATGTTACTCTCACACGCCGCGGACCGAAATGCTGACCTGATCGTCATGGGGGCCTACGGGCACAGCCGGGTGCACGAGCTGGTCCTTGGCGGTGTCACCCGCACGTTGCTTGAGTCGATGACAGTGCCGGTCCTGATGTCGCACTGATATTGCCGCAACGCCTCGGCGATGCGATGAAGTGAGGTGCGGTGCGGTTCGGCTGCTGCCAGGGAGCGGGATGTGGGACACAACCGAACACTCCACCAGCTTGCGCGGGGTTTCTGGAATGAGTTCCTTAGGCGTCGGCCGGTATTTCCCGTGTCCGACGGCATGTTTCCATTCGATCCGGCTACCCGAAAGTTTGCCCGCTCGCAAGGTTGCCAGGCGCAGCACAGTGAACAAGAGGCTAGGGTTCCAGCACGTAGGTACCAGGAGCGTCCGCGAGCCCCTGGCCCGGCGCCTGTCGCGTGCAGCGCGCTGTCGAGTGGGCCACTAGCCAGTCATGCCACGCCGGCCACCAGGAACCGTCGCGGTACACAGCTACGTTGAGGAATTGCTCCGGGCTCAGGTAGGGCGCGGCGGGCAATCGCGTATGCACATGGTAGCGCCGGCCCGGGTGGCCCGGCTCGGACACGATGCCTGCGTTGTGGCCGCCCGAGGTCAGCAAGAAGGTCAGTTCAGCCTTGGTCAGTAAGTGCAGCTTGTACACGGAGCGCCAGGGCGAGACGTGGTCGTGTTCGGTGCCAACCACGAAAAGCGGGAGGTCGAGGTCCGACAGGGCGACGGGCTGTCCGCCCACGCACAGCTTGCCGGTGGCCAGCTCATTGCCCAGGAACAGCTTGTGCAGGCATTCCGAATGCAGGCGGTAAGGCAAGCGGGTGGTGTCGCGGTTCCAGGAGACCAGATCGTTGGCGCGCAAACGTTGGCCGAGCAAATACTCGCTCATTACGCGCGACCAGATCAGGTCCTGGGCGTTCAGCATCTGAAAGGCAGACTTCATCTGAGGCCCGTCCAGATATCCCTGACTCCACATGAGGGCGTCGAGCGTGGCGAGCGAGCTCTTGTCGATGAACAGGCCCAGTTCGCCCGGATCATGGAAATCGGTCTCTGCCGCAAAGAGCGTCATGCTGGCCAGTGGCCCGCCGGCGGCGTCGCGGGCGAGCATGGCGGCACCCGTGGCAAGCAGGGTGCCGCCCAGGCAATACCCGGCGGCGTGGACGTGCGCGCCGTCGCAGCGCGCGTGCACGGTGTTGAGCGCGGTCAGAAGCCCGGCCTCCAGATAGGTGTCAAGCCCGAAGTCGCGGGCCGAGGCGTCCGGGTTCTTCCATGAAATCATGAACACGGTATGGCCGCTCTCGACCAGGTAGCGCACCAGCGAATCCTCGGGCTTCAGGTCGAGGATGTAGTACCGCATGATCCAGGACGGCACGATCAGCACCGGCTCGCGCCAGACTGTATTGGCGCCAAGGGCGGGCGCATACTCGATCAGTTCAATTAGTGCGTTGCGGAACACCACCTTGCCAGGCGTGCGCGCCACGTCGCGCCCGGGTAGAAATTCCAGCGCGGGGCGCCCCGCAGGCAGCCCAGGCACCTTTGACAACAGCTCACTGGCGTCCTGCAGCCAGTGATGGGCGCCTTGCAGGAAGTTGGCGCCGAAGGTGCTCGAGGCGGTCCTGGCAATGGTCGGATTCATCCACCAAACATTGCCGGGCGCGAGCAGGTCAAGCCATTGCCGGGCGCAGAAGGCGACGATGTGCTGGTGATGACGCGACAGGCCGTCAATATCCTGCGTCAGCGACTCCCAGAAGGCTTCGTTGCGCATGAACGCATCGCGCCAGCAGCGATAAGGCCAGTCCTGCCAGCCGGCATCGGCAAAGCGCTGATCGCTGAGGTCAACGGACGGCGGCTCGGCCGCGGTCGGCAACAGCCGTGGCCAGTCCTCGATGCTGTGCTGCAGCCACACCTGCCATGCCTGCACAATCTTTGCCGGGGAGATGCCGAGCTGCAGCGCCCAGTCGAGTCCGGCCAGACTTGCCGAGATCACCGACAGGCCCCCGGTGGCACGGGCCAGGCCGGCGCGGATCTGCTTGTCCATCCAGACTTGCGCCGGTATGGCGGCCTGCGGCGCGCATTCCGGCATGGCCGACAGGCTGGGCGGTGACGTCCTGTCGTCGATCCTCATTGCAGGTGTTGCCCGCCGTTGATGGCAAAATTCGCGCCAGTGACGAAGGCCCCGTCGTCGCTGCACAGGTAAGAGATCAGCGCCGCGACCTCGGCCGGCTTGCCTAGCCGGCCGACCGGGATAGTCGGCAACACGTCCCGCTCGAGGATCTCGGCGGGCATGTCCGTCACCATGTGCGTATCCAGGTAGCCCGGCGAAACGGTGTTGACGGTGATGCCTTTGCGTGCGAGTTCCAGCGCCAGCGCCTTGGTGAAGCCATGTACCCCCGCCTTGGCGGCGGCATAGTTGGTCTGGCCAAAGGCGCCCCGCGAGGCATTGACCGAAGAAATATTGACGATCCGGCCCCAACCGCGCGCCAACATCGGCTCAACCAGCGGCCGCGTCATATGAAAGAGCGAGTCGAGGTCCGTGCGCAGCACGAAGTCCCAGTCAGCCTTATCCATCTTGCGCAGGGTCCGGTCGCGCGTGACCCCGGCATTGTTGATCAGAATATCGACGTCGCCGAGCTCGCTGCGCACTTGCGACACGCAGCGCTGGCAGGACGCGAAGTCCGTCACGTCGACCGGGAACGCCGTGAATTCGCGGCCGGCGGAGCGTTGCGTGCCGAGCCACTGGGCCACGTGGTCATTGTGTACGGAGTGCGTCACCACGACGCGCGCGCCGTCGGCCAGCAGCCGCACGGCAATCGCTTCGCCGAGGCCGCCCATGCCTCCCGTTACCAGGGCAATGCGTTGTCCGGCCATCTCGTCAGCTCCGTGACGCGCCGGCGGGGCGCGCCGGGGCCTTCGCGCCTGGGGTAGGGACGGCCATCAGGCGGCCGACGTTGTCGAACATTTCGCGCGCCGATTCCGCAAAGGGCGCGTAGCCGCCTCCCTCCACCATGACCCTTTGCTGGTAGTCCTGCCAGGCTTCGGTCGACTCGCGCAGGTGCTCCATGAAGGCCGAGGCCATTTCTATGTAAAGACCGCCAATGTCGCGTGCATGTGCGGCGTTGCGCTCGACCTGCGCGGCCAGAATCTGAGCGGGCAGGCCATGGAAGGCGTTCCAGTCTGGCGCATCGTTGACGCGGGCGAGCGCCTGCCGGGTGCCTTTGATGTCCTCGTCCAGGGCCTTGAGGCGGAGCCTGAGCAGCATCTGGCGCGATTCTTCCCAGCGCAGCCAAATGCGCAGGGCGGACTGCTCGGCGCAGCGCGCGAGTTCGAAGGCGGGATCGGTCTGGTCTGGCATGGAGGAACTCCTATAGTCAAGCGGCTGGCCTGCCCCGGGGCGCGCAGGTCTGGATAAGTCTAGGAGGGCAACCTTGGCGGGGCTTGACGTATCGCAAGGAGTGCGCAATGCGTCGGGCGGCGCGCGGCATCGCCAAGCCGCGCCGGGTTCGTCAGAGCGCAGGGGTCGCATGGCCGGCGGCCTGCGCATTGTGGCCGGACACCCGGAGAGGCAAGGCCGATCAGGAGCCGGGACCGAGCTGTCCTGCTACATGCCGCGAGCAAACGGGCTTTCCTTTGATCCATCCCAAATGGCAGGGCCGGCTTGCCGCCTACGTTAATCCCAGGGGGGCGTTGCCGACCCCATCGATCCGGAGCACGACGTGACACATCCCATCGTTTTATCCGAAGCCGGCGCGGAATACCTGAAGCTGCCGCCACCGCAGACCGAAGGCGGCATGCCGCTGCTGACGGCGCTGCTGCAGCGCCGCTCGACCCGACACTTTGCTGCGCGGAACCTGGATGACACACTGCTGTCGTCCCTGCTGTGGGCGGCTTTCGGCGTCAACCGCCCGGGCACCGGCCTGCGCACTGCGCCCTCGACCCGCAACTGGCAGGAAATCGACCTGTACGCGGCGCTGCGCGACGGACTGTACGTGCTTGAACCGGCGGACTGGCGCCTTCGGCTGGTCGTCGGCGCAGACCTGCGCGCGGCGACCGGCCTGCAGGACTATGTTGCCGAGGCGCCATTGAATCTCGTCTATGTCAGCCGGCTCTCCAGGCTCGATGAGACCGACAAGCCGCTGCGCCAGTTCTATACCGCGCTGGATACGGGGCATATCAGCCAGAACGTTTACCTCTTCTGCGCCGCGTCCGGGCTGGCCACGGTGGCGCGCGGGCTGCTGGACCGCCGCGCGCTGGCCACTGCCATGCGGCTGGCGCCCGACCAGCGCGTGATCCTGGCCCAGAGCGTGGGCTATCCGGCGTAAGCCGCCACCCAGGCAGCCAAAGGAGGGGGGTAATGCCATTCATTGACAGGGCCGATGCCGCCGCACAACTGGCGCGTGCGCTTGCTGGCCACGCAGGAAAACGGCCGCTGGTGCTGGCCGTGCCCCGCGGTGCGGTGCCGATGGGCGCCATCATTGCCGATGCGCTCGGCGCGGACCTTGACGTCGTGCTCGTGCGCAAACTCGGCGCACCGGGCAACCCGGAGTTCGCCATCGGCGCCGTAGACGAGAGCGGGTGGACCTATCTTACGCCCTATGCCGCCGCGGCAGGCGCCGACAGCGAATACATCGACCGCGAGCGCGCGGCCCAGCTTGAGGTGCTGCGGCGGCGCCGCGCCGCCTACACGCCGGGCCGGGAACCGGTCCGCGCCACCGGTCGACAGGTCATCATCGTGGACGACGGCCTGGCGACCGGGGCCTCGATGATCGCCGCGCTGCACGCCATCCGCGAGCAGAAGCCCGCGCGGCTCGTCTGCGCGGTGCCGGTGGCGCCACCGCGGACGCTGGAGCTGTTGCAGCCCTATGTCGACGAGGTGGTATGCCTGGAGACGCCGGCCGGCTTCCGGGCAGTGGGGGAGTTCTACCGCGACTTCTCGCAGGTCGAGGATGCGGAGGTCGTGGCTTGCCTGAAAGGGCGGTAAAGACGCGCACAAGCGGGGGGCACCCATGAAGGGCGACAGGCAGCTGCAGCAGGACGTGACCGAGGCGCTGATCTGGGATCCTGCGGTCCATGGCAACGAGATCGGGGTCCAGGTCCAGGACGGCGTCGTCACGCTGACCGGGCACCTTGGAACCTTTGCCGAGAAGTACTCGGCGGAAGCGGCCGTCAGGCGCATTCCCGGCGTGCGGGCGCTGGCCGTGGAACTGGACGTTCACCTGCCCGACGATGCGCGCCGCACCGATGCCGACATTGCCCGGGCCGCTGCCAACGTGCTGTCCTGGGATGCGACGGTGCCGGCCGACCGTATCCGGATCCTGGTCGAACACGGCGTGGTGACCCTGAGCGGCGATGTCGACTGGTACTACCAGCGCACCGCCGCCGAGCACGCCGTGGCCGGACTGTTCGGCGTGGTCGGGGTCACCAATGCGCTCGCCATCCGGCCTCGTGCCGACAAGCAGGACGTGGCGGCACGGATCCAGGCGGCCATCGCACGCCAGGCTGCCAGCGACGCCGACCAGGTAACCGTGACGGTGAGGGATGGCGCGGTGACGCTGACCGGCACTCTGCGCACGCTGGCCGAGCGCGAGGCGGCATTCGAAGCGGCCTGGTCTGCACCGGGCGTCAGCGCGGTCGTCAACCAGATCGAAGTCAGGCCCGGCTAGCTCAGGCCTGCACCGTTGCTCAGTATTCTTCGCCGAACATCGACGACCCCGTGCGCATGCCGGCATCGCCCTGGCCGGCGGGGCTGCGGTGAATCGCGATCATGCAGTCCGTCGTCAGCAGCAGGGAGGCGATCGACACGGCATTTTGCAGGGCCGTGCGTACCACCTTGACGGGGTCGATCACGCCGAGTTCCAGCATGTCGCCATAGCGCTCGGTGCCGGCGTCGTAGCCGAGCGTGCCCGAGCCGACGCATACCTGGTGCACCACTGCGTCGGCATCCGCACCGGCGTTGGCGGCGATCTGCCGCATCGGCGCGGCCAGTGCCGCGTGGACGATGTGGCCGCCGGCGGCCTGCTCGGCGTTCGGTGCCTGCCAGGCTTCGAGGGCAGCGCGGGCGCGCAGCAGCGCCACGCCGCCGCCGGCGACGATGCCTTCGTCCACCGCGGCGCGGGTGGCGTGCAAAGCATCCTGGAAGCGGTTCTTGCGCTCGTGCAGCGCGCTCTCGGTGGCCGCACCCACCTTGATCACAGCCACGCCGCCGGCCAGCCGGGCCAGGCGCCGCTGCAGCGCCTCACGCTCATAGTCCGAGCGCACCTCGTCCAGGCGCAGGCGCAGGGCGGCAATGCGCTCGGCCACGCGCGGGCGTTCGTCACCGGAGCCGATCAGGGTAGTGGTGTCCTTGTTGACCTCCACGCGGCGGGCTTCGCCAAGGTGTTCCAGCGTGACGTGCTCGAGCGAGATGCCGGCCTGCGGTGAGACCACCGTGGCGCCGGTCAGCGCGGCCAGGTCGCCCAGCTGCTCGGTGCGCGAGTCGCCGAAACCCGGTGACTTGACTGCGCAGCTCTTCAGCGCGCCGCGCAGGTTGTTCACCACGAGCGTGGCCAGGGCCTCGCCCTCCACATCGTTGGCGATGACCAGCAAGGGCCGGCCAGCGTGGCTCACGGCCTCGAGGACCGGCAGCAGTTGCGCGATGGCGGCAATGTTCGCGTCGCACAGCAGCACCAGCGGCGAATCCAGCACGACGGCACGGCTCTCGTTGGTCGCGAACAAGGGCGAGAGGTAGCCGCGATCGATCAGCGCGCCGTCGGCGATGTCGAGTGCGTCGTCCAGCTTGGAGCCATCCTCCACGCTGATTGCGCCATCCTTGCCGACCCGCTCGACAGCCTGCGCCACCAGCGTGCCGACGGTCTGGTCGCCGCTGGCCGAGATCGTGGCGATCTGGCGCATCTCGCCGGTACTGCTGCAGGGCCGGGCGCTTTCCAGCAAGGCGCTGGCGACCAGCTTGCCGGCGGCCTCGATGCCGCGCTTGAGTTGCATGGGGTCGTGGCCGGCTTCGACGTATTTCACGCCCTCAGCCACGATCGCGTGGGCCAGCGTGGTCGCAGTGGTGGTGCCATCGCCAGCGATCTCGCTGGTGCGCACCGCGGCCTCGCAGAGCAGGCGGGCGCCCATGTCGGCGAACGGATTGGCCAGCGTCACCGACTTCGCCACGACCACGCCGGAATTGGCGACCAGCGGCACCATGTCGGGCCGCTCCACGATCACGTTGCGGCCTCCCGGGCCCAGCGTGACCTTGACCGCGTGGGCCAGTTGTTCCACGCCGCTCAGCATCATGCGGCGCGCGCCTTGGTGGAAGATAAGTGTTCTGGCAGGCATGAAAAACTCCGCATTGACAATCAGTGGGTCGGGCTTGCTACTACGGTAGTTGCCGTGCAGGTCCGCACGTTGATGCAACGCAAGCCCGGGGTGGCGCCCCGCGCCTGTGACAGGCGCGCTTCATTCCGGCCGGTCGCTGTCCAGTACGGGCACGGGATGCCCGGGCTCCAGCGGCTCCAGCGCCTTGGTCTCATCCAGGTGGAAGAGGGGCATTGCGCGACCTGCTACGGCGGGTCATGTAGGCGGTGTCGCCTGCAGGTGTCTGGTCATTGTTTGATCCAGCCCAAGTCGATGGCCGCGCAGGCGCATAGCTTTAACAGTGTGAACGCGCCCCGTCGTCAGCACGACTAAGGAAATGCAACTGGCGCGGGACATCGGCAACCCCATCCAATATGCCTGCGGGGAGCGCTGACGATGGACCTCGGCATCGCCGAGACCGAACTGAACGTGCACTGGCACAGGACGCGATGGTGGCGCGGCCGTTGGCAAGGACAGGAAGAGGGGGGAAGGGAAGTCTCATGGAGCACATCACCATCGAACAGGTGCGGATCCATATCGGCGACATCGCGCTGCCAGGCGACCTTACCCTGCCGGAAGCGGCATCCGGCCTGGTCCTGTTCGCACATGGCAGCGGCAGTTCGCGCTACAGCGTGCGCAGCCGCGGGGTCGCAGCGACGCTGAATCGGGTGGGCCTGGGCACGCTACTGTTTGACCTGTTGGCGCCGGACGAGGACGCCGGGAGGTCGAAGCGATTCGACATCGCCCTGCTCGGGGAACGCCTCAAAGCTGCCACGGTCACGGTCGCGCACCTGACGCGCGATCGCCACCTGCGGCTCGGCTACTTCGCCGCCAGTATGGGGGCTGCCGCGGCCATCCGTGCCGCCGCTGAGCCGCCGCCGCGCATGCGGATCGACGCGGTGGTGGCGCGCGGAGGCCGCGTGGACCTGGCAGGCCACGAGGCGCTGCGCCAACTGCAGGCCCCGACGCTGATGATCGTAGGCGAAGCGGATCCGGTGGTGCTGAAGCTCAACGCGCGCGCCACCGCATGGATGCAATGCGAGAAGCGGCTGGAGGTGATTCCCGGCGCTACTCACCTGTTCGAGCAGCCGGGTGCGCTGGAACAGGTCGGCGAGCTCGCCGGAAAATGGTTCTGCCAGCATTTTGCAGCGGCTGGCGGGAACTTGTAGTTCGACAGGATTTCCATGGTGCCGTGCGATGCACGGCGATGACTCAGTGAAAAGGAGAATGAAATGAACGATACTCGCGCCGCGCTCTTGCCGCACAAGGAAGCACTAGCCCGTGATGCCAACACGCTGTTGGCGGATGTACAGGCATTGTTGCGGGATGTTGCCGACGAAGCCGGCGTGGAGACCGCGCAGGCACGCGCGCAGCTGAGCGCACGCCTGCACGCGCTCCAGGGCCGCCTCGCCGAGCAACGCCAGGCGGCGCGCATGCGTGTCTCGCAATGGGCCGACACCACGGATCGCTACGTCCACGCACATCCCTGGGAGAGCATGGGCTCCGTCGCCGCTGTCGCGGCCGTGGCTGGCGCCCTGGTCGCGCTGGCCGTCACCCGCCGTTAGCGCGGGCACGGCAGGCAGGCTGCTGCAGCCAGTGGCCGGTTGCGAAGCCATGGTCGTGTGCACGCTGGACCGTCCGGATGCCAGGCTGGTGCCGCTGCTGTGGCCCGCTGCCGCAGCCAGGGAAGGTGGCGCCGTGCGGGTCGGACTGGTGGCGCCATACCTCGCGTACATGCGCCAGGACAAGCTCTTCCCGACAGGCTGCAAGCGGTCGCGGCCGACATTGTCACGTGCGACACCGTTGCGCACCCATCCAACCGCATTCCCGTAGCAGAGCGCCTGGCAGCCGGCATCCGGCTGGCACTCCAGGCGCCAGCGGGTTCAGGAGATCCGTCATGAACAAGCTCACAGCGCAGGAAACCGTCTCGCTGGCGGCGCAGCTTGACGCGGACGAAGCGCGCATCCATGCCGCCGTTGGTTCCGCCGACACGCCGATGACACCATTGGCGCAGCGTGAGGCGCGGGACGAGGGCGACCTTGCCGACGAAGAAATCCTGCAGCGGCAGGACGATGCGATGCTGGAACACTACCGCATGCAACTGGCCGACATCGCCGCCGCGCGGGCGCGGATGCAGCACGGCCAGTACGGCACCTGCATCGATTGCCAGCAGCCGATCCCGTTCTCGCGCCTGCAGGCATATCCGACCGCGAAGCGCTGTACCGCATGCCAGCGCCGGCACGAGCAGCTTTATGCGTGACAGTCGGAGGATGCCGCCGAGGGCAACTGAGCGCCTGGCGGGCCGCCACCGCGAAAACGACGGTCGCCCCCCGGCAGCGGCCGGGAGGCTGGCGCTGACCGGCTAGCGCAGGTCGTACTCGCGCATCATTTCGGTCGTGACTGCCTTGACCGTGGCCAGGCATGCCGGCGGGACAGCGGGGAAGGCGTCGATGGTCCAGTTGCAGCCGCCGTTGGCAGTTGCGTCGACACGCTGCGGCAACGGGATGTCGCAGTCGCGGCAGGTGTCGCCGAGGTCGGCGTTTTCCTGCAGACGCCGCAGAATTTCATTGCGGATCTGTTCCGCACTGCCGAGGTTCTTGATCATGTCGGTGTCTCCTGTTGTCAGGTGGTGGCGATCCGGCCAGGATGCCTAGACCGGCGCGCTGTCATGCGGAGCCGGACGCCCGATGGTCTGGGGCAGGATCGGTTCCTCGTCCTCGTTCAGCGACATATGCTCGGCCAGCTGGCGCCGGTTAAGCCAGCCGCGCACCACCGCGCCCAGCCCGGCCGAGGCGCAGTAGAGATAGGCGTTCTGGACCATGGCGCCGGCCGCGGCGGCAGCGAAGGTCTCGTGCAGCTTGGGCGGGACGTCCTGCATCCGGCCATGGTTGGCGACGTAGACCAGGTCCAGCGGCGCCATGCCGACGAAGTCCTGGTAGCCGGTCATGCTGCGCACGTCTGCCGCGCGCTTCAGCACCAGGCAATGGTGGATCGGGTCGTAGCGGTAGAGGCCGGCGGGCAGCGCCGCGTAGACGTCGATCACCGCCTCGCCGTGCGGCGAAGGGGCTGTGCGGCCGCCGCCCTGGGAGCGGTTGACGCCCGCCGCGGCCCACAGCAGCTCGCTCAGCTGCTGCAGTGGCAGCGGCTGCTCGTCGAACTCGCGGGTGCTCATGCGCTGCCACAGCGCCCCCATCAGCGGCAGGCCATTGGTGCGGTCCGGCTGTGGCAGGGCGATGACCCGCTCGCTCGTGCCGGAGGCGGGGCGTGGCAGCAGGTCCTTGATGGGCTGGTAGGGGATGCGCTTCAGTTCGTCCATGGGAGCTCGCATTTGTTGCAAAGAGCGGCGCGAGCGCTCTGCGCATGGCACCGGTATGGACGAATGTAGGCGCTGCCCCCGGCCGTGGATTGCGCTCCGTCAAGCAGCGTCGATGGGGCCTTCCCTGGTGTGAAAGCAAGGGGTGCTGGCGCTGCTTTAGATGGCGGCGCCGAGCTCTGGCGTCAGCCACAGCCGGGTGCGGCGGGGCCCGTAACGCTGCCCGGCGAGGCGACGCAGGCACGCTCGGCTTCGGTCAGCGGCTCCTGGACACGCATCTGCCACGCCAGCACGCCGTCGTCGGCATCCGACAGGTCCCCGCCCGCCCGGGCACGCGCGGCGATGCGGGCGCGCAGTGTCTCAGGGCTGGCTTCGCAGGTGACGATGGCGAAGGGCACGCCAAGGCGGCGCGCCTGGGCAGCAAAGCGTTCGCGCTCGGCGCGGACCAGGAAAGTCGCGTCGGCAAGCATCGGGAACCCGGCCCGGCAGCCGAGCCGGCAGACCGCGAGCAGGCGTCGGTAGGTCCGTGCCGTTTCGCTCGCGGCATACCAGCCACCCGCGGGCATCACGCCGCGGTGCAGGCCCTTGCGTACCGCGTCGGAGCGTACGCGTACCATCGACCCGGCCTCGCTCATCTGTGCCGCAACCGTGGACTTGCCGCTGCCGGACAGCCCATGCATCAGCACCATCGGCCCGCGACGGCGGCTGAGGCATCGCCATGCCAGCGCCAGCAGCCTGCCTGCCTCGGCCTGCGCCGGCGCCATGGACGCGCCCGCGGCGTGCTTCTGGCAGCCGCGCTCCAGCAGCACGCGCGCGCGCACCAGGGCCCGCATGGCGAGATAGAAGGGCAACACGGCCAGCGCGCCGTAGTCTCCCGACTGCTCCAGGTAGCCGTTGAGCAGCCGGTAGGCCAGCGCCGGTCGGCCATGGTGCAGCAGGTCCATGACCGGGAAGGCCAGGTCGCTGATGGTGTCGGTCCAGCGCAGGGCGGCGTCGAACTCCAGGCAGTCGAATGGGGTCGGCACGCCGTTCAGCAGCACGATGTTGCCCAAATGCAGGTCGCCATGGCACTCGCGTACATGGCCGTTGCGCAGGCGTGCCCGGAACGCATCCGTCAGCCGGGTGGCCTCGCTGCGCGCCCGCAGGGCCACGCGGCTGGCCAGGTGCGTGGCCGACGTCAGCCGGCCAATGCCGCCCAGGCACTCCGCAAGCGTCGCGTCGATGCGGGCCGGCGTGCCAAAGCTATCGGAAGGGGCGGCAGGGGGCTGCGCCTGGTGAAAGGATGCAATGCTGCGCGCCAGCGCATCGATATGGCCCGGCTCCAGCCGGTCCGCAACGATTCTTGCGCTGAGCAGGTCTTGCTGGTCGAAGCGCCGCATCCGGACCGCATGCTCGATCGGTATGCCGCCGCCACCGATGCGCACCGAGCCGGGCGTGGGGCCCGCCAGGATCGGCACCACATCCAGATACAGGGCAGGTGCGAACCGGCGGTTCAGGCGTAGTTCGGTCTCACAGTCGTCGCGGCGTGCCTGCGCGGTGGAGAAGTCGACAAAGTCGAACCGCACCGGCTTGCGCACCTTGTAAGCAAAGTCCCCGGCCAGGAAGACACGGGAGATATGCGTCTCGATGACCTGTACTGCCGGCGCCGGGTGGGGGTAGGCGTCCGGCTGCTGCAAGGCGGCCATCAACGCCGCGTCGTCCCATTGACTTTCCATGTCCCTTGCCGCCTGCGCCCTTGCGCTGTTGTGAACTGCCACCTCAACTGCAGCCTCGGCACGCAGACTCCGGCTGCCAACTCGCCCCCGCGGCGCCCTATGCCGTCACGTCGGCCAGATCCTGCCCCAGGATGCCCGCCGCGCTACAGAGTACGCCCACGATAGCCAGCAGTGCGCGCCACGGGTGGCTCAGCAGCGCCTCCACTTGCTCGCTGCGGCTCTCGCCAGACAGGCACCAGATGCAGAAGTGCTCGCAGTTGTTGGTAAGAAGGCGGTAATCGTCCTCTCCAAGCCGCGCAGTCGCGCGCCGTACGATCTCCGCCTCGACGTACCTCGCTTGCGTGGCCGGCTCGACGCGAAAGCCGTAGCCGCCGGCAAAGCCGGCGAGGGTGGTCTTTTCGACGGGGCCGCAACGCAGGAAACCTTTGAACCCGACATAGTGCACCACCTCGCCGTTGCCGACATAAATGCCGTGGTGGACATAACCACGGCGGTCCGTCTTCAGATGCGCGCCAAGAGGAATGTCCGCGGAGATTGCCGCAAGGCGCTGTGCGTGTCCGATGTGGTGATCGTCGCTCATCGCTTTTCCCCTTGTTGCCTTTGTTGTGCTGGTCGCTCCTGCCCCGGTGGTCCCGGTTTTCCTGCCGATGAGGGCAACCGTGTGCCCCGTGTATGCCTGCAGTATCGTTGCCGGCCGGCGACGCCGAAATCAGCCGGTTCCGAAAAACGTGTCGGCTTGCTGCCATGCAGCTTGTACGCGCATCGCGACGGCGCTTGTCCGCCGTGCGCACCGGGCTGTCAGCGGAACCTGACAAGGGCGCGGCGGTATAACCCGATATTTCCCAGCCATTGTGGAGAGGAGGAGCATTCACCCTGCGTTGGCCTCTGACCATGGTGGACGCCGCACGCGGGGACCCGCTGCCGGATGCTGCCATCCTCGTGTCCAGTCAGGACGGGCGCTCGATATTGCATGCGAGCGCAACCGGGCCGATGTTCTATCTCCGGCTTCCCACGGGCGTCTATCGGCTGGCAATTGGTTATCAGGGCTGGGTCCGGACCCGCGATATGGCCGTCGACGGCCAGGCACTCGACATGACGTTTCGCCTGCCCGTGAGGACACTGGAGGACGACTGGCTGCTTTGCAGCTCGCCGCGCGGCAACGTCGCGGTTACCGCCGTCTGGTGACGCCATCTCAGCTTCGCCATCAATTACCACCGTCGGCGCAGAACGTCACTCCGTGGGCGCATCTTCGCGCAGCGCATGGAACAGCTCGTCCTCCTGCGCGCAGTGCAGCCGCAATACGGCCTCGAGCCCGTAGAGCAGCCGCTGGTACTCCCTGACCCTGCCGGCGTCTGGCCCATCCGGCGGTGAGTCGTCCGCCATCCGCTGCAGTAGCCGGATCACCCGGAAGATCTCGCGGTGCATCGCGCTCATCGCCGCCAGCGGATCCTCGCCTCCGACCAGCAGCGCGAGTTGCGGATAGAGCTGCGCGTCATCGTGCTGTTCGTGGGGCAAAAGTGTTCCGCTGAGGGATGCGCACAAGCGGCGCAGTTCCGTGCCCGCGGCGTGGCCAGGCATGGCTGGCAACCTGTCCGCGAGGCTGCGGATCTGTTCCATCAGCGGCGCCAGCGCGGCGTGCTCCTGGTTCAGGCTCTCGGCGTCGGCCGTGGACAGGCGTTCCGCCGGCACCGACGGGTCGGCGCGCAGGGCGCGCAGCGCATTGGCAATGACCAGCACATCGATGACCTCCTGCAGCATGGCGCCGGCCAGTGGCGGCAGGTAGCCGAACGCGGCGACCGCCATCGCGACGAACGACAGGCCCATGCCGGCCATGGCGCTTTGCACGGCCAGCCGGCGCGACCGGCGGGCGATGCGCACCGCGTCCACCAGCCGGTCAAGCCGGTCCACCAGCAGCACGACATCCGCGGCTTCCGACGATGCCGCGGCACCTCGTGCGCCCATGGCCACGCCGACGTCCGCGGCGGCCAGCGCCGGTGCATCGTTCACGCCGTCGCCCACCATCAGCACAGTGCCGTCGTGGCGCGCCGCCTCGATCGCGGCAAGCTTCTGCGAGGGGGTGAGGTTGGCATGGACCTCGGTCACGCCCAGCATCTCGCCGACGGTCTCGGCGACGTCGAGCCGGTCTCCCGTGAGCATGGCCAGGCGCCGTATGCCCGCCTTGCGCAGCAAGCGCAACGCGCGCGGGGTGTCCATGCGAATCAGGTCCACGAACTGCAGTGCCCCAACCAGCACGCCGTCGACCGTGACCAGCGAGACCGAGGCGCCTTCGAAGGCCGCGCGCTGCAGCATGGCCTGGCACCACGGTGGCCCGGCATCGCCGCCGCCGGCAAAGGCGGGCGATCCCACCGCCACCACGTGCTCGCCAACCCGCCCGGCAATGCCAGCACCGGCGGTCTCGGTCACGCCTGACGGCAGGTCCAGGGCCAGGCCTCGCTCGCGCGCCGCGGTCGTGATGGCTTCGGCGACAACATGCCCGGAGGCCTGGGACAGCGAAGCGGCGACGCGCAGCACGTCGGGCGCCGGCCATCCGGGCGCGCTCTCGATGGCCGCCAGGCGGGCCCTTCCGCCCGTCAGCGTCCCGGTCTTGTCGAAGAAGAGGATGCTCGCCTGCGACAACCTTTCAAGCGCGCCGCCGCCCTTGACCAGCACGCCGCGCCCGGCGCAACGCGACACCCCGGACACAATCGCCACCGGAACGGCCAGGATCAACGGACAAGGGGTGGCGACCACCAGCACCGCCAGCGCCCGCGCGAGTTCACCACTGGCAAGCCAGGCAAGCCCGGCGACGAGCAGGGTGACAGGCACCAGCCACAGTGCATAACGGTCGGCCAACCGCGCCGCGGGCGGGCGCTCCGCGCGGGCGGTGCGCACCAGCCTGGCGATGCCGGCGAAGGTGCTGTCTGCCGCGGTGGTCGCTGCCACCATCTCGAACGGGGTGCCGGCGTTCAGCACACTGCTGCGCACGGTCTCGCCAGGGAGTCGCTGCCGTGGCAGCGACTCGCCAGTCAGGGCAGATTCGTCCAGCGTCGCCTGGCCCAGCAATGCGCCGTCCACGGGTACGACTTCGCCATGCCGGACCAACAGGCGATCCCCCGGACTGACCACATCGAGGGAAACCGCGCGCCATTCTCCGTCCTCGAAGCGGTTGGCGGACTGCGGGGCGCGGCTGAGCAGGGCGGACATCTCCCGCTCGGAACGGGCCTGCGCATAGTTCTCAATGGCCCTGCCGCTCTCGATCATCAGGGCCAGTACGGCAGCCGCGAGGAATTCGCCAAGCGCCAGCGCCAGCCCGATCGCCAGCAGCGCCAGGACATCGACGCCCGCTTCCTTCCGGCGCAGCGACCGCACGATGGCGACGATCAGCGCGCCGGCGACGACCAGCGCGCCAACCGCCCAAGCGAGCCTCGCGGCGAGCGCTTCGCCGAAGGCAAAAAGCAGCAAGCCAGCGCCCAGCGTGCCGGCCGCGACTGGCAGCAAGCCGAGGTCAAACTTGCGAAACCCGATGTGCATGGCGAACCCGATCCCCTGCGTAACTGGCGCCGGTTGCTGGGATACTCCCGCTGATGCCTTCAGGCGATCGCAGATCCTGCCGCGCTGGCGGCTGCGCAATCCCGGCTGCACGCCGAATCAGGCACTGTGTAATGGTGATGTTAGTCCAACAGGCACCGGGCCGATAATAGCCTCGGCCGCAGGCAGGGCGCGCCAGCCAGCCCTGGAGATAGTCGATGGCTGCAGGGGCCGCGGTTCGCGGCGCCACGGAGATGATTCGGCACGGCGCGGACCCGCAGTGGCTGTCGGCGGTACTGCCGTATTCGCTCACTCCTTGATGCACGCGGCGATTACGGCGCATTTTCGGTTCAAATTGCGCTTTGGCCGGTGCCGCCCTATATATTTGGGGGGCGAGAAGCACTCTCAGACAATCATCGTCCATTCCATGAGCAACCCTTTGGCGCCCGCGGGCAAGGTGCAGCCTTCGTCCGAACGTTCTCACTCCCTTGCCATGGCGATTGGCAGTGTGACGGCCGTTCTCCTCCTCGCGGGGGGATGCTTCTTGATGGCTACCGTCGAATGGTATCGGCAGTTCCTGGCGCCGTTGGTGCTCTTGACGGGCGCGGGCATCGGGCTCGCCGTGGGACTTTACTGGAACCGGCTGAGGAAGCTTACAGGGAGTAGTGATATCCAACGCGTGGCGGATAGCGAAGCCCAGTTGGCGGGGATCATCCGATCTTCGATGGAAGCGATCATCACCGTGGACAGTGACCAGCGCGTCGTACTGTTCAATCCCATGGCAGAAACGCTATTCGCCTGGCCGGCCGAACTTGCAATCGGGCGCTCCCTGAGCGACTTCATTCCCCACCGCTTTCGGGCCGCCCATGCAGAGCATGTGCGCCGGTTTGGGATCACGGGCGTTTCGGACCGCGAGATGGGACTCCAACGGGCGCTGTGCGCCATGCGTCGGGACGGAAGCGAGTTCCCTATCGAAGCATCCATTTCACAGATCTCTGTCGGCGAGGCCAAGTTATACACTGTGATGCTGCGCGATATCACCGAACGCGTGCGTGCTGAGGAAGCCCTGCACCGAAGCCTTCAGCCTGTGAAGGAAAGCGAGGCGCGATTGGCGGGAATTATCCGCTCCTCCATGGAAGCGATCATCACCGTGGACAATGAACAACGCGTAGTGCTGTTCAATCCAATGGCGGAGACGTTGTTCGCCTGGCCCGCCGAACTCGCGATTGGCCGCCCCCTCGGCGACTTCATTCCCGAACGCTACCGGGCCGCTCATGAGGAGCACGTGCGTCGGTTTGGGATCACGGGCGTATCGGATCGTCAGATGGGACGTCAACGGGCACTCTACGCTCTGCGTCGTGACGGCACTGAATTCCCTATCGAAGCATCCATCTCGCAAACGGCCCACGAAGGCACGAAGCTATATACCGTGATGCTGCGTGATATCACGGAGCGGGCACGCGCGGAGGCGGCCCTGCGCCGCTCACGGGAAGAACTGCAACAGCTTTCAGATGGGATACTCGCTGCCCGCGAGGAGGAGAGGCGCCGCATTGCACGCGAGCTGCACGATGACCTGGGCCAGCGCCTGAGCGCGCTTAAGATGGACATGGCTATGCTCGGCGCGGACGTCGATGAGGGCCGTGACACAGCAGGACTGCTAGACGAGATTGGTGCCATAAACGGCGTCATCGACAATACTGTTGCCTCGGTCCGACGCATTGCCAGTGACCTACGGCCGGCCTTGCTGGACGAGTTGGGAATGATTCCTGCCATTGAGTGGTTGGCCGATGATTTTGCCAACCGGTACGGATTGGCGGTGAGCGTGGACGGTGCCGAGGCTGACGTCCCCGCGCAGACGGCAATCGCCATGTTCCGCATTGTCCAGGAGGCATTGAGCAATGTCGTCCGGCATGCCGACGCGACCACCGTGCATATTCAGCTCACCCAGTCAGAGGGCCAACTTGTGTTGCGGGTGCAAGACAATGGGGTGGGCTGGGACAAGGTCTCCTCCGCAAGCGGGCCACGCAAATCGCTGGGACTCCTTGGCATCCGGGAGCGGGCACGCCTTCTGGGTGGCAGCTTCACCATCGACAGCACTCCCGGCAAGGGCTTTTGCCTAATCGTGCAAATTCCCCACGAAAGGGTGGCCTGATGCGACATGCCTCATGATTGGGGATGGCATCGCAGTTGTCCGGAATCAAGCCCCCATGTGCCGGGGTAATTCTGGCGATTGTAATTGCGAACGCCGCGACCGGCTTCATTCAGGACGGCAAGGCGGAAAAAAGCCACGGACCGTTTCGGCACCGGCGACGCTACGCCGAATGCTTTGCAGACACTCACTCCATTCTGCTGCTGCAGCGGAACTGCCGTCGCAAGAGCGACGGCCGGACGGCAAGGGGCTGGCAGGTTTGCGGTCTGACGGGATTAGTCCGCACGAGGGCCAAACCTTACGGCCAGACCCATCATCCGCCTGGCGCCATCTTTCCACCCATGCCCGGACCCATCCCCGGCCC
>NZ_JBYTAH010000016.1:84632-101530 GCF_058787975.1 Cupriavidus sp. FW305-26 | reverse complement strand
CCCCCATGCCAGCCACCGTGCCCACGGCCACCACCGCCATGCCAGTGATGCCCGCCATGCCTGCCGTAGCTGCCGCCGTGGATATAGGTAAAGCTGCCGTAGAAACCACCGTAGCCCGGCCAAGGACGGTAGTACGGGTAGTACGCCGGCGCCGGGTAACCGTCATAGTAGGCAGAGGAAACCGGATAAGCCGGATAAGCCGGATAAGCAGGGTAGTAAGAGTCGCCAGCATAGGGATAGGCGACGCAGCCAGCCAGCACTGCCACGCAGAGGGCCGCTCCCAATCCATATCGCATGATCCGCTCCTCACCGTGGCGCCGGCGTTCGGCTGCCTGACAGCAAGTTAGACTGTTCTGCAGGCCGCGCAATTCCTCGAAATGCGGACGCGCCCCGATAGCGCGCGGCAATCGACCTGCGTAGATCGAGACAATTCAGGGCGATATTTAAGAAATGTCCGATATTCAGCTGAGAAGCAACGGAATACAGTCCTCTTGCACCCGGCCCGCGGGTGCCCCGACAGAGCCAGGTTGACCCCCTTCCTGGTTCCTTACACTGCCACGATGGTTTCTGGCCATCGTGGCATTTTTTTCGCCGTGATCCTGCTGCAGGCGCTAGAGGCCCTTCTCGACCATGTCGAGCAGGCGCTGCCCGAGGATCTCTGCCTGCTCCTTGGCGCGACTGCGCAGCGGGCCGTCGATCAGCAGGACGGCCAGGCCATGCACGGCCGACCACGCCAGGTACTCCGCACCCGGCCGGCGCTCGGGCGGCAGCACGCCGGCTTCCACCAGCTTGTCCAGCGCCGCACCCAGCAGCTGGAACGGATTGAGACCGCTGTTGCCTGCCTTGGCCGGATCGGCATCATCTTCCACTTCATCCGGCACCGAAAACGCGGTGCGGAACAGTCCGGTCTCGGCCAGCGCAAAGCGCAGGTAGCCGGTGCCGACCGCACGCAGGCAGGCACGCGCATGCGCGGCGGCTCCACGGCCCGGGCGCAGCCCGCCGATTTCACCCTCCATAGCAATGGCAAGCGACGACAAGGCCGAGGCCCGCACTGCCTGCAGCAGGTCCTGCCGGCTGGCGAAGTGCCGGTACGCGGCATTGGGCACCACGCCGGCACGGCGTGTGGCCTCGCGCAGCACGATGGCGTCGGGGCCACCCTCGCGTGCCAGGTCGATGCCTGCGTCCAGCAGCGCGCGGCGCAGGTCGCCGTGGCGGTAGGTGGCGCGCGCCGGAGGCGCGGGGACAGCCCGGGTCATGCGGCTCCCCTTGAATATGGATAACGGTTCATGATGTGCATACGCTTATAGTGAACAGTGTACACAATCAGGCCGCAACAAGTCTGTTGCATTGAGAATTGCAGGAACCAGCGGACCGGAACGCGGGCTTCAGAGGATGGGCGCAAACAGCTTGGCGACGTGCATCGCCACGCGCAGCGGCGCCGGCGCATCGAGGAACTCGTTCAGCCCGACGCGCCGGGCCTGGGCGAAGTCGGCTTCGAGCATGGTGGCCACGCTCGCGGCAAAGCCCTTGTCGGCAGTCATCACCATCAGCTCGAAGTTGAGCCGGAACGAGCGGTTGTCCAGGTTGGCGGTGCCGACCGCCGCGGCTTCGTCGTCGATCAGGATGACCTTCTGGTGCAGGAAGCCGGGCTGGTAGCGATACAGCTTGATGCCCGCGGACACGGCCTGGTACGCATAGATAGTGGAGGCGGCATAGACCACCAGGTGATCGGGCCGCGCTGGAATCAGGATGCGCACATCCACGCCGCGCAGCACGGCCAGCCGCAGCACCGCAAACACCGCCTCGTCGGGCACGAAATACGGCGACGTGATCCACAGCCGGTGGCGCGCCGCCTGGATGGCCTCGACAAAGAACAGCGAACAGGTCTCCTGCGCGTCGGCAGGGCCTGACGGCACCACCTGGCAGGTCATGCGCCCGCCCGCTTCTGGCGGCGGCATCAGCAGGTGCGGCACCTCGCGCGCGGCCCAGAACCAGTCTTCGGCAAAGGCCATCTGCAGGTCCAGCACGGCGCTGCCGCGCAGTGCAATATGGGTGTCGCGCCACGGCGCCAGTGGCGGGCGTTCGCCCAGGTATTCGACGCCGACGTTGTGGCCACCGACAAAGGCCTCGCTGCCATCGACGATCACCAGCTTGCGATGGTTGCGAAAATTGAGCTGGAACCGGTTGACAAAGCCGCGGTGCGTGGAGAATGCCCGCGCATCGACGCCGGCCTCGGCCAGCGTGCGCACGTAGCGGCGCGGCAGCGCGTGGCAGCCGATGCGATCGAACAGGAAGTACACCTTGACGCCGGCCCGCGCGCGCTCGCACAGCAGCGCCTGCAGGCGCTGGCCCAGCGCATCGTCATGCACGATGAAGAACTGCACGATCAGCACCTGGCTGGCCCGCGCGATCGCGGCAAAGATCGCCTCGAAGGTCTGCTCGCCGTTGACCAGCAAGCGCACGTCATTGTTGGCCAGGCACGGCATGCCGGTCAGCCGGGGTAGCGCACGCATGCAGGCCTGCGCCGGCGCATGGACCACGCAGGCGCTGCGCGCCTCGCGCTCGCGCGGGGTCATGCCGTGGCGCAGCTCGCGCAGGTGGTCGTCATTGAAGCGCCGGGCGTCGACGTAGCCGGCGAAGGTGCTGCGCCCGAAGATCAGGTAGGGCACCAGCGTGAAGTACGGCATCATCAGCAGCGACCCCGCCCACGCGATCGCGCCGGGCGCGGTGCGCACCGTCATGACGGCATGCAGGGCAGCCACCACGCCGACGACGTGAAAGCACAGGACGATGATGGCGATGACACTCGGGCTCTGCAGCATCGGTGGGCTTGAGTCCCCGGACCGGAACGCGATGCGCGCTATTTTGGCACACCCTGCCCGAATGTTGACAGCACGGCGCCCATAGTGCCCGCGCGCTGCCTTCTTTTTTGGCACGCCGACAGCATCACGGTGCCAGGCCGCAGTCCGGCCACTGCGCCCTGGCTTGTCCACAGGAGCTGTGGACAACTTTGCATATCGCCATCGGCCCCGCCGACAAACGCTCCGTCACGCTACCAACGCGAGCACCATCAAAAAAACAGCAGAAATTTCAGAAATGTCCGATTGTCCTGTGGACCACACTTTTTGTACGCTTGCTGCATGCGAACGGTAGTGCTGCGCGCGCGCCTGGTGCCTGCCTTCGTTCCATCGCTGTCCGGCTCCAGCCCTGCCGCGGTCCGGCCGTCCCTGCCACGGCTCTCGTATTTCGCCATCGATGAATATTGCGCTGCTCATGGGCAAGTCGCCCCAACTCCGGCCGGTGCCGGAACTGCTGGCACGTTCCGGTTATCGTTGCAACGTGTTTGAAACGGGCCGCGACCTGATCCACGGTGTCAGCCAGGTACCGTTCGACATGCTGCTGATCGATGATGAACTGCCAGACCTGCCGGCCATCGACGTTATCCGTGCCGTGCGCTGTGCGCGCTCACGCGATGTGCCCATCATCATGCTTGCGGCCGACAGCAGTGAAGACGGCCTCATCGATGCACTCGACGCCGGCGCTGATGACTACGTGTGCCGCCCGCTCAATGTGCGCGTGCTCATGGCACGCATCACGGCGCTGCGCCGCCGGGTGACCGGCGAGCGCCTGCGCCAGGGCCTGGTAGTGCGCGTCGGCCCCTACCAGCTCAACAGCGTGGGCCGCTTTGCCACGCTGCACGACGAGCGCATCGAAATGACGCCGAAGGAATTCGACCTGGCCATGCTGTTGTTTTCCAATGTCGGCAGGGTCCTGTCCAGCGACCGCATCCAGCAGGCGGTGTGGCGGCATGAACTGGCGCCGCTGTCGCGGGCACTGGCGGGACTGATGTCGCGCCTGCGCAAGACCCTGCGCATCGGCATCGCCAACGGCATCGTCATCACTGTCGTCTACGCTCACGGCTACCGGCTCGACGTACTGGAAGGGGGCGCAACGCCCAGGCTGCCCGCGTCGGACCGCCGGCTCACCAGACGCAGGCAGCCGGACCGCTAGACCGACAGCGTCGCGGCCAGCGACAGGAAATCCAGCACGGCCATGCCGGTTGCCGAGCGCTTGGCCTCGCGCTTGGCCGCCGCCGCGGCGGCGCCGATATGCTGGCTGCCCAGCCGCTGCAGGCCCGCCACGCCCTCGCCGCTCACGCACACCACGCCAACCGCCATCGACACTGGCGCAAAAAAGACCGGCCGCCCGTGGCGGTCTTCGCCATGCATGCCGCCGGCGTTGCGATCGGCGGGCGAATACATGGCGCGCGCCGCGTCATTGAAGCGCCGGATCGCAGCTTGCAGGCGCGCGGCCCAGTCGCTGCTCTGGTACAGCACCAGGAAGTCGTCGCCGCCCACATGGCCGAGAAAATCGCGTGCGGGATCACAGGCCTCGGCCAGGATGGCGGCCGCGCCCTTGAGCATTTCATCGCCCTTCCAGTAGCCATATTTGTCGTTGAAGGGCTTGAAGTGGTTCAGGTCGACATAGCAGGCGCGGAACTCGCTGGCGGCTTCGATCAGGCGCTCGATATGCTGGTTCAGCGGGATATTGCCGGGCAGGAAGGTCAGCGGATTGGCGTAGCGCGCCGCCTCCATGCGCACTTCGGTGATGGCCCGGATCAGATCAGCGCCGGTGCCCAGGCCGATATAGCGGCCCTGTTCGGTAATCACGAAACCATCGGCAAGCGAGCGCGTGTTCTCGCCGGACAGGATCTGCGCCATCTCCTCCAGGCTGGCGCGATGGTCAAAGCAGGCCGGCTCGCGGTTGGCCATGGCGATGCAGGCCTTCTTGCCATACAGCTCGCGATGGAATGGCGCCGCGTAGCGGTCGATGAAAGCCTGGCGGCTGATGATCGCCAGCGGCCGGCCTTCGTCATTGACGACGGCCACGGCCTGCAGGTCGGGCTGGTCCTGGAAGACGCGCAGCACCGCATCGTTGCTGGTGGCAGGCGACACCGTCGGCGCAGGCCGCAGCAGGCGCCCGGCGGTGATGCCCGACCAGCCTGAGCGCACCATTTGCGGAAACACGGCGATATGCCGCGAAGCCAACGCCTGGTGCACGTGCTGCGGCGCCTGCGCGGCCGGCCGCAACAAGGGCCGGCCCACGTAGTAGCCCTGGGCGCCGGCCACGCCCAGGTCGCGGATCACGGCGAGCTCGTCTTCGTCCTCGACGCCTTCGGCGATCACGCGCCCGCCAAAGGCGCTCATCACGCGCAGCAGCGCGCGCAGGATCTCCAGCCGCCGCGAACAGGACGCAATGCCCCGCACCAGCGATTTGTCGATCTTGACGAACTGCGGCGACAGGTGCGCAAGCAGGTCGAGGTTGGCATGCCCGGTGCCGAAATCATCCAGCGCGTACTGCATGCCAAGCTCGCGCAGCACTGCCATCGCCTGGGCAAAGCTGGCAGCATCGCCGATCGGGGTCTGTTCGGTGATTTCGATCACCAGGCGCGACGGCGCAATACCGGCCTCCAGCAGCGCCGCCATCAGCCGCCCGCGCTCGGCCAGCAGGTGCCGCAACGTCATGGGGCTGAAATTGAGGAACAGCTTGCCGGGCAGGTCCAGGCTGCGCCAGGCGGCCAGCGCGGTGCGCGCCGCGTGGATCTCCAGCGCCATGGTCGCGGCAACGCCCTGCGCCAGCCGGAACAACGCGTCCGGGCTCGCCCAGGGCGAGCCCGCCGGCCCCCGGATCAGCGCCTCGTAGCCGAGGATCTCGGCATTGTCCGCCTGCACGATCGGCTGGAATACCGCATGCAGCGGCGGCAGCCGCGCATGCGCAAGTGCTGCGGCGATGGGGGTACCAGATGCGACAGGTGCGCGGTCGAGCAAAGGCGTGGCGGCAGGCAGGCCTGTCATGGCGGGAAATCCGGGGATGGGGCAAGAGGGCGAGCGACATTGCATGACATGGATATGACAGCGTGATGACAAAAATCCTCATTCCATGTCACGCCGGCGTCACGTTGATGATCGACCATCCGTGCGCCGCCTGCGACCGTCCCGGACAGAGGACAGCGCGCGCGGCAATTCGGGTCAAGCCCGGGCCGTGCATCCTTCAGGAGCCAGCACGCCCGTTTGGAGTCTTCTCCGTGGTGCAAGTCATCAAGACACACCTGCCCGGCCGCAGCCGGGCAGCTGCCCCCGCGCGGCTGTTCGCGCGGCTTTCCGCACGACTGGGCCGCCTGCCGCTGGTGGCACGCCTGTGCGCTGCCTTTGCCCTGGTGTACCTGTTCGGTGCCGCGGTCGGGTTGACCGGGATCGCCAACCTGGTCTCGATCAAGGCGCGCACCGACACCCTGTACCAGCACGACATGCACGGTGCCATCTCGGCCGAGCGCGCGCAGTCGGCACTGGCCACCCTCGGCCGTGCCCAGCTGGCGTTGACCATGGCCACCAGCAGCACCGAGCGCGACGATGCCGCCGCCGACGTCGCGCTCGGCCTGTCGCAGCTCGATGCTGCGCTGGCCGGCGTACGCCAGGCCGCCGCAGCACAGGCCGCGCCGCTGCTGCGCGAACGCCAGCGCACCGGCGAGCTGGTGCAGGCCTACGTGGCGCTGCTGCGCAAGCAGCCGCTGGACTCGCTGCAATTCGACAGCGCGGTCTCGGTCGACGGCCACTTCGTTACTGAACAGCTGCAATCCCTCAGCCGGCAAGTGGAAGCCGTGCGCCAGCAGCAGGAACAAAAGGCCGCCGCCACGGTGGCCAGCGTGGCGGCCAGCCAGCTGCGCGCGCAGGCATGGATGGCCGCCCTGCTCGGCGCCAGCCTGCTGGCGGCCGCCGCGCTGGCGTGGATCGCTGCGCGCAGCCTGCGTGCCGAACTTGGCGGCGAGCCGCGCGACGCCGCCGAGATCGCTCGCCGCATAGCCGCCGGCGACCTGACCGCCACTATCACCCTGCGCCCGTCGGACCATAGCAGCATGCTGCACCACGTGGCCGGCATGCGCGACCAGCTTGCCGGCGTACTGGCCCGTATTCAGGCCAGCGCCCAGGAGATCACCGCGGCCGGCCAGCAGATCGCCGAAGACAACCACGCCTTGTCGGCGCGCACCCAGCGGCAGGCCAGCGCGCTCGATGCCACCACCGGCAGCATGCAGGCACTGGCAGCACGCGTGGCCGACGCGCACGCCCAGGCCACCGAATCGAGCCAGATGGCCAGCCAGGCACGCGCCGCCACCGATGCCGGCGCTGCCGTGGTGCAGCAGATGCGCGGCGCGATGGATACGCTGCACGGCCACTCGCGCCATATCGCCGAGATCGTCGGCGTGATCCAGGGGATCGCCTTCCAGACCAATATACTGGCGCTGAATGCCGCGGTGGAAGCGGCCCGCGCCGGCCCCGCCGGCCGCGGCTTCGCGGTGGTCGCGCAAGAAGTGCGCGCGCTGGCCCAGCGCAGCGCCGATGCGGCGCGCGAGATCGGCGGCATCGTCAGCACCGCTACACACGAGATCGAGCAAGGCGCGCGCCTGAGCGCCAGCGTGGTGGCGGCAATGGACCGCATCGCGGCTACCGTCGGGCACAGCCATGCGCTGTCCGAGGCCTTGCGCACGCTTGCCGACGAGCAGGCCGGCAGCGTGCAGGCCGCCGGGCAATCCGTATCGCAGCTGCGCCAGACCGCCCAGCAGAACGCGGCGCTGGTCGATGAGCTGGCCAGCCAGGCAGCCCGGCTGGACCAGCACGCAGCGGCACTGGCCGACGATGTGGCCCGCTTCCGCTTCTAGTGCGTGTCATCTTTGTAACGGGCAGATGTGTCTGGGCGAAACATTTGTCATGGCGACGTAACCGGCATTTACGTCTACACCGATAAAGTTACAGATCTGTTTCAACTGAACCCGCGCCGGTTACGTGTCAGCCTGCCCGTGGCGAGTAATCTTGGTTCACACCAACTGAACTGTCACCCGCACAGGAAACCATGGCTGAACGACTCATCATGCTGGACGTACCCGGCGTCCTGTATTCCGACCGCTCCCGCACCCGCCTCGGCGGCATTCCGGATTCGGGCACGCTGCGCGACGTCCGGTTCTTTGATCCTGTCGCGCTGGGGTTCGTACGCAGGTTGTTCGGCGTGGCCGGCGCCCGCGTGGTGGTGTCCGACGCCTGGCGCCGCGGCACGCCCGCGGCAATCCTGCAGCAGCTGGACCTGCAGGTCGAAGCCATGACCCCGCCGGCCGCAAGCGGCCATGGTGCGGAGATCGAAGCTTATTTCGCCCAGGGCGCCAAGCCGGTTCACTACGTGATCATTTCCTGCGCCGCCCCGGAGTCGATGCCCGAGGCCTTGCGCGAGCATCTCGTCACCGTTGACCCGGCTGCCGGGCTGACCCTGGAGAACTTCCAGCAGGCGCTCGGCATCCTGGGCGTGGCCTGCCCGTCCACGGTGATGCCTGCACCGAAACTGGATGCCGGCCTGAAGGCCAAGCTGGCCCAGCTGCAGCAGCTCGCCCGGGAAATTCCGGCCCGCTTTGGCGGCGCACTGGCACCGGCACGCGAGCGCACGCCCGTCCCCGCCTGATCCGCACCAGCAGCACATCCCGACGGGGCGCCATAAAGCGCCCCGTTTGCATTGGTGCCCCCGCCACGCGCCCCCGATCCCGTATCATGCTCGGTTTCACCGGAACACAGTCAGGACGCCGCCATGCCTCACCTCGTCATCGAACTCACCGAAAACACCCGCCTGAACTGCTCGCAGGAAGAGTTGCTGGATGAAGCCAATGCCGCCCTGCTGGCCTCCGGACAGTTCCAGGAGGCGGACATCAAGTCGCGCTGCGTCACGCTGTCGACTTACCGCCAGGGCGTGGACGCGGTCGAGCGGGCCTTTGTCCACGCGCGCCTGTCGATCCTGGACGGCCGCGACACCGCCGTGCGCCAGGCGCTGGCGCAGGCCGTCTGCGACGTGATCGCCGAAGCCGTGCGCGCCGGCTCCGGCACCGGCCAGGACGTGCAGGTGTCGGTAGAGGTCTGCGAGATGGCGCGGGCAACCTATGCCAAGCAGGTGGTGGCCTGAGTTTGCGGACCGGATGGTGGCCGCCAAATAAAAAACCCGCAGCCATTGCGGCCGCGGGCGGAAGCTTCAGGAAGACTCCGGAAGCTCTGTCATGGGGAGCGCCCCCGCACCCATGACCTGACCGATTCTAGGGGGGCGCCCGTCCTGTCCATTTGACGCAGGTTAATCTTGCTCCAGTCGGATCCGGTTGCGGCCAGCCTGGCATGAATCACCGGGCGGCCGGCATCAACCCGGGTCGGTCACCTCCTGCGGGGCAACGGCAGTGCGCACAGGCGCCAGCCCGTCCCTACCCTCCGTGCCGTGCGCGTCGTCGGCAAGCACTGACCGCACAATCTCGGCAAACGCCGCGTCCGCTTCCGGCATCGGCAGCAGCATCCAGACGTGGAACATTCCCTCGCCCTCGTGATACCGAAGCGGCAGGCCCTGCTCGTCGGCCATCTGGCGGAACTTCCTGCAGTCGGGCAGCAGGATGTCATGGGTGCCGATAAACAACGTGGTGGGCGGCAACCCACGCAACACGCCGTGCATGGGACTGACCTGCGGCAGGGTGACCGGATCCGCGCCGGCATAGACGCGCCCGCATTCAATGCCCCCGGGGCGTGACAGCATCGGGTCGAACGGCTCCAGGGCATCGATGCCGGGATTGTCGCCGGTGGCATCCAGGAACGGCGACAGCAACACCAGCCGCCGCGGCAGCGGCTGGCCGCTGTCGCGCAGCACCTGTGCCAGCGCCAGTGCCATGCCGCCGCCAGCGGAATCGCCCATGACGGTCAGGTCTGCGCCCGGATGGCGCTGCTGCAGCACCTGCCACAGCGGCACCATGGCCGCGAACACGTCGCGGTGGGTATGTTCAGGCGCCAGCGGATAGACCGGCACCGTCACCGCGCAGCCAAGCGCGTCCACCAGCTTGCCGATGAAATCCCAGTGCTGGCTGACGATGTCGAAGACATAGCCGCCGCCGTGCAGGTAAAGGATATGGCGGGATTTACCGTGCGCAGGCCCGCCCCTGGGCCGCACGGTGTAGACCTCCATTCCGGCGATCCGCTCCTCGCTGACCGCATGCCGCGCACGCAGGCGCCGGGACGGATAGGCGCGTCCGACGATACGGCGCCGCCGGATTTCATCATGGAGCGCCTGGGCGCTGGCAAACCGCCGCTTGCGGCGGACCAGGCGCAAGGCAAGCCGCCACAGCTGGCTTTGCAGACTTGGCATCGTGTCTCCTCCCGCGCCGGTCTGTCGCCGGCGGCTGAAAATGCAGGAACGCGCGGCACGTATTGCGCTCGCGCATAAAAAAAGGAGCCGGCAAGCGGCTCCTTTTTTGTCAGAACAACGTGGCGCAGATCAGGCTGCGGCGTCCTTCAGCTTCTTCAGCGGACGGACCTTGACCTTGACGCTGGCCGGCTTGGCCGGGAACCAACGCTCTTCACCGGTGAACGGGTCCTTGCCGAAACGCTTCTTCTTGGCCGGCACTTGCTGCGCCGTGACCTTCAGCAGGCCGGGCAGCGTGAACTCGCCAGCGCCCTTCTTGTTCAGCGCGCCGATGATGGTGGTTTCCAGGTGGGCCAGCACCGTCTTCACGGCCTTGGCTTCCAGTTGGGTCTGGGCTACCAGGTGAGCGACCAGGCTCGACTTGTTGAAGGTGTCCTTCAGCGGGCGCGCAACGGGCGCAGCGGCGGGAGCAGCCTTCTTGGCCGGCGTGGCCTTCTTGGCGGCAGCCTTCACGGGTGCCTTGGTTGCCGCGGCCTTCTTGGCAGCGGGCTTGGTTGCAGTCTTCGCGGTCGGTTTCGCTTTGGTCGCCATATCGATATTCGTAAGTTGAACAGATGGGTGTCGGCAGGTGTTTCGCATTGCTTCTCAGCGTTGCGCAATCGTCTGCTCGACGCCCACTGAATCATAGCGGAAAGTACCGTAAGTCAAGGGGTTTTCGTGCATTCGAAACGTAAAACCCCGTGAAAACCCCGGGTTTTGTCGCGGCTTTGCCTCAGTGGAAACGCGAATACGGCCTACGTACCCCCGTTTTGGCGTTCGCGGCAGGCTCTTCGGTGCCTGTGCGCGCAGCGATGCGCGTGCTGCGGCGCTACCGTTTGCTGCCTGGTCACGAGGGTTTCGTTCAGCCCGCATTCAGGCAATCTGAGGCAAACTCCGGGCCATGAAGTTCAACTTCCCGGCCCTCCTGCGCCCCGGCGTGCTGGTCGCTGCGGCGCTGCTGGCGCTGGCGGCGATGCCGGCCGCGCACGCCGACAAGGACGCCGACCGCGCCCGCGCGGCCGTGCAGTCCGGCGAAATCCTGCCGCTGTCGCGCATCCTGGAAACGGTATCGCGCCAGTACGAGGGCGACGTCATCGGCGTTGAGCTGGACCGCGACGACGGCATCTGGCAATACGAGGTCAAGCTGCTGTTGCCGGGCGGTTCGGTGGCCAAGCTCGAGTACGATGCACGCACGGCCGCCCTGCTCAAGGCGAAGGGGCGTGGGCTGGAAAACGCCCGCCGCAAACCCTGACCGACAGGAAACCCCGATGCGCATCTTGCTGGTCGAAGACGAAGCCGCCCTCGCCGCCCAGGTCCGCGCCAGCCTGGCCGAGGCCGGCTATGCCGTCGACGTGGCCGCGGACGGCCTGGATGCCTGCCACCTGGGCGAGCAGGAGCCCTACGACGCCGTCATCCTGGACCTGGGCCTGCCGCGGCTGGACGGCCTTTCGGTGCTGCGCCGCTGGCGCGCCGCGCAGGTCGGCGTGCCGGTGCTGATCCTGACCGCGCGCGACAGCTGGACCGAGAAGGTCGAAGGCATCGATGCCGGCGCCGACGACTACCTGGCCAAGCCATTCCGCATGGAAGAGCTGCTCGCGCGCATCCGCGCGCTGATCCGGCGCGCGCACGGCATGCCGGCGCCGGAGCTGCAATGCGGCCCGGTGCGGATGAATCCGCGCGCAGGCAAGGTCACCGTCGACGGCACGCCGGTGGCACTGACCTCGCATGAATTCCGCGTGCTGGACTACCTGATGCACCATCCCGGCGCCATCGTCAGCAAGACCGCGCTGACCGAGCATATCTATGCCCAGGACTTCGACCGCGACAGCAACACCATCGAGGTCTTCGTCGGGCGGCTGCGCCGCAAGCTTGGCGTGGATGTCATCGAGACCGTGCGCGGCCAGGGCTACCGCATGCGGCCGCCGTCGCCACCGCAGCCCTAGATGCCGGCCCGCCTGCGCCGATCCCTTGCGCTGCGCCTGCTGGCAGTGGCGGCGGTCTGGCTGGCAGCGGCGCTGGGCGCCAGCGGCTGGCTGCTGTCGACGCTGTTCGAGCGCCACGTCAACAACACCTATGTGCGCCAGCTCGACCACCAGTTGGCAGGCCTGGCCGCGGCGCTGGACTGGAGCGCCGACGGCAAGCTGGTCCTCACCCGTACCCCCGCCGATCCCCGCTACGAGCTGCCCTACTCCGGCACCTACTGGCAGGCGCGCGCGCCGGGCGCGCTGCTGCGCTCGCGCTCGCTGTGGGATACGGAAATGCCGGTGACGGTGGAGCGCCGCCTTGCCGGCGCCCAGGCCGACGTGCGCCCGGGCCCCGGCAACCAGTCGTTGCTGGTGGTGTCGCGGCAACTGGTGCTGCCGTCCGCGGATACCCCGGTAGAGATCTCGGTGGCACTGGACCGGACCGAGCTGCGTGCCGCGCGCCGCAGCTTCAACCGGACGCTGGCGTGGTCGCTGACGGCGCTGGGACTGGGGCTGATGCTGGCGGTTGCGGCGCAGGTGAAGTTTGGGCTGGCGCCGCTGGCGCGGCTGCGGCGCGCGCTGGGCACGATGCAGGCGCGGCGCGAGGCACGCCTGGGCGGCAACTGGCCCACCGAAGTCGAACCCCTGGTGGCCGAGATCAATGCCCTGCTGGCACGCAACACTCAGGCGCTGGAACGCTCGCGCCGGCAGGCGGCGGACCTGGCGCACGCGGTCAAGACGCCACTGGCAGTGCTCGCCAACGAGGCCGCGGCGCTGCCGGGGGCGCCGGCGCAAGCGGTGGCGGCGCAGGTCGAAGCGATGCGCCGGCAGGTCGACCGCCATCTGGCGCGCGCCCGCGCCGCGGGCGCCGCGGCGGCGCGCGGCCAGCGTATCGATGCCGGCGCGCCGGTGCGGGAGCTGACCCGAGCACTGGCGCGGCTGCACGCTGAGCGCGCGCTGACGCTGACGGTTGAAGGCGCCGGGCACTTTGCCGGCGACAGGCAAGACCTGGTCGAAATACTCGGCAACCTGCTCGACAATGCCTGCCAGTGGGCGCGCACGCGCGTGCGCGTCACGCTGCAGGAAGCGGATGGCGAGCTCGAAATACTGGTCGAGGACGACGGCCCGGGCATGCCGCCGGAGGCGCAGGCACTCGCCACCGCCCGCTTTGGCCGGCTCGACGAGGCCGCTGCCGGCAGCGGGCTGGGCCTGGCGATCGTGACGGAAATCGCCGCGATGTACGACGGCAGCCTGGCGCTGGCATCGAGCCCGCTGGGCGGGCTGGCGGCGCGGCTGCGGCTGCCGGCGGGGCTGCCCTGATCAGTGCGCGCGGGCGGCCATGGCCTCGCGCGTGCCGCGTGCCAGCCCCAGCGCAAAGGCGGTTTCCGCCACCAGGAACAGCGGACCGATCAGCAGGCCGACCAGGTCGTCGACGAAGGCCGGCTTGCGCCCCTCGTAATAGTGGCCGATGAACTGGATCACCCATCCCACCACGAACAGGCCAAGGCCGATGGCAAGCCACCAGGCGGTGGGCATCGCCGCAATGTGGGCGCCGGCATAGAGGAAGAACGCCAGGATGACCGCCATCGCCACCCCGAACACCAGCGACAGGCGCAGGTAGAACAGGCACGACAGGATGTACAGCAGCATCGCCGGCGTCAGGTAGGCAGAGCCGTCGCCCAGCGGCAGCGCCGGGCGCGCCAGCAGCGTCGTCACTGCCAGCACGATCATCGGAATGCCAATGAAGTGCGTAAAGACGTTGCGCGGGTCGCGATGGTAGGCGGCGTAGTTGGCCAGGTGTTCGATCAGGGTTTTCACGGGGGTATCTCCTTGTATGCGCAGGCGTGCGCGTGCCGCGCCGCAAGGGCGGCCGGACGCTGCCGCCTGCTGCTGCGCGGCGGGCGGGATGTGGATTTATAGTAGTGGGCGCGCACAGTCTGGTCTGTCAGGTTTTTGACAGTCCGGACCGTCGCAGCGTGCCCTTGTGTGTCCCTGCTGACACCCGGCACAACCCCATATGAAAGGAGACCGGCATGGGACTGGCGAGCCCGCCGCAACGCCCTCAACCGCAATTCGCCGGCAAACTGCCCGGCACGGTGCCGCCGCGCGACGATGCGCTTGCTGCCGTACGTGCCGGCGCCTGGTTCAGCCAGTTGCCGCCCGCACTGCGCCAGGCACTGCTCGATGATGGCAGCCTGCGCCGGCTGGTGGCCGGCGAGACGCTCTTTGCCCGCGGCGACCGTTTCGACGGCCTGTATTGTGTCGCCAGCGGCACCATGCAGATCCACGCCAGCGGCGAATCGGGCAAGGCGGCGTTGCTCGGGCTGCTGGAACCCGGCACCTGGTTCGGCGAGATCTGCCTGTTCGACGGCCTGCCGCGCACCCACGACGCGCGCGCGGTCAGCGCCACGACACTGTGGCATGTGACGCGCTCCAGCCTGGAGCAGCGCCTGGCGCAGCAGCCGGCATGGTGGCAGGCCTTCGGGCAATTGCTGGCAGCCAAGACGCGCCAGGCCTTCAACTATGTCGAGGAAGCGCAGTTGCTGCCGCCGGCGGCCCGCATTGCCCGGCGCCTGGCCGCGATCGCGCATGGCTACGGCAACCTGCCGCAGGTCCAGGCCACGCAGCGCGTGCGCATCCCGCAGGAGCAGCTGGCGCAGATGCTGGGCCTGTCGCGCCAGACCGTGAACCACGCGCTGCGCGAACTGGAAGCGCGCGGGCTGCTGCGGCTGGAGTATGGCGGCATCGAACTGCTTGACCTGCCGGCGCTGGAAGCGCTCAACTGAACGCATCGCACCGGAGCCCCGCACACCATGATGACCCTGGACGCACCCCAACAGGATGCCTGGCTCGCGCGCCTCGGCATCGCCGCCCCGCCCTCGCCCACGCTGGAAGCGCTGGATATCGTACTGGCCGCGCACCTGGCCAGCATTCCGTTCGAAAACGTCGATCCGCTGCTGCGACGGCCAGTACGGATCGAGCTGGATGCGGTCTTCGACAAGCTCGTCGCGCGCCGTCGTGGCGGCTACTGCTTTGAACTCAATACCCTGCTTGCGGCCGGGCTGAGCGCGCTCGGCTACGTTGTGACGCCGCTGGCCGCGCGCGTGCGCTGGGGCGTTCCCGACGACGTGCCGACCGCGACCTCGCACATGCTGCTGCGGGTGGAGGTGGCGCATCGCAGCTACCTCGCCGATGTCGGCTTCGGCGGCCCCACGCCATACAGGGCGATGCCGCTGTCCGAGCCGGCCGATGACAGCTTCCCCTACCGTCTGGCGCCTTCGCCGCCGCAGACCTCCGCCACCGCGTTCCACAGCTACGACCTGGAGGCGCGCGGCGATGCCGGCTGGATCAAGGTCTACCGCTTCGACCTGACACCGCAGCCGTGGATCGATTTCGTGCCGCGCAACTGGTATGTATCGACGCACCCTGACAGCGTATTCCTGCAGCGGCTGATGGCCGCGCGCACCGACGGCGGCACCCGCGTGACGCTGGCCGACGGCGAGCTGGCCGAGCGCGCAGCTGACGGCACCGTGCGCCGAACCCGGCTGGCCTCGCCCGAGGCCGTGGTGCAGGCCTTGTCGGATCGCTTTGGCGTGCTGCTGGACGATGAGCTGCGGCGTGGCCTGGCCGACGCCCTGCCAGCGCTGCTGGCGCCCGCAACGGCATCCTCCGGCACCTGAGGCGCCATTATTCTGCTATGCAGCATGCCTGCCATGCACGGCGCGCATTGCCCGCAGAAAGAATCCTGATATGGCCGGCGCACGGCACCCGGGCCTGTGGACTGGGGCCAGCGGCGCCACCATAATGTCCCGGCGATGCTGCCTGCGGGCGCGTCGCCAGGACAAAGCCGGCCCCTGACGCCGGCGCAGCCATACAGGAGACTCCATGTCATTGTTTGATCTGACGGGCAAGGTTGCCATCGTCACCGGCTCCTCGCGCGGGATTGGCCGCGCCATCGCCGAGCAGATGGCCGTCCAGGGCGCCAAGGTGGTCATTTCTTCGCGCAAGATCGAGGCCTGCCAGGAAGTGGTGGATGCCATCAACGCCCGCCACGGCGCCGGCACCGCGATCGCGGTCCCTGCCAATATTTCTTCAAAGGACGACCTGCAGCGCCTGGTCGACGAGACCAACCGCGCCTTCGGCAAGATCGACGTGCTGGTCTGCAATGCCGCGTCCAACCCGTACTACGGGCCCATGAGCGGCGTGTCGGACGACCAGTTCCGCAAGGTGCTGGACAACAACGTCATCTCCAACCACTGGCTGATCCAGATGGTGGCCCCGCAGATGATCGACCGCAAGGACGGCTCGATCATCATCGTGTCGTCGATCGGCGGCCTGCGCGGCTCGCCCACCATCGGCGTGTACAACATCTCCAAGGCCGCCGACTTCCAGCTGGCGCGCAACCTCGCCGTAGAGTTCGGGCCGCACAACGTGCGCGTGAACTGCATCGCGCCGGGGCTGATCAAGACCGACTTTGCGCGCGCGCTGTGGGAAGATCCCGAGCGCTACAAGCAGTCCACCCAGGGCGCGCCGCTGCGCCGCATCGGCGAACCCGTCGAGATTGCCGGGGCGGCGGTCTACCTGGCGTCGGCGGCCAGCACCTTCATGACCGGCCAGGCGCTGGTCGTGGACGGCGGCGTGACCATCTGAGCGTCTGACCCCAGCGTTGGGGGGGGGGGGGGGGGGGGGGGG
>NZ_JBYTAH010000016.1:66709-84622 GCF_058787975.1 Cupriavidus sp. FW305-26 | reverse complement strand
CCCCCCCCCCCCCCCCCCCCCCCCCCGCCGCTTTCCTGCATTTCCCTCAACCTGCAGTGCAGTTCCGGGAGGCAGTCATGTCGAGCAATCCGCAGTTGGCCGGCACCTGGCCGGTCATGTCGCTGGCCGAGGCCCACGCCCGGCTTACCGCGCCCGGCGCGCCGTTCGAAACCGAAACGCGCGTGATCCGCGGCATCCCCACCACCGTCTGGAAGAACGCACCGCCCACGCTGCGCGAGCTGTTGCTGAACACGCGCGCGTTTGCCGACCGCACCTTCGTGGTCTATGAGGACGAGCGCGTCTCCTACGATGCCTTCCGTCGCGCCGCCATCGCCCTCGCCCATGCACTGGTGCGCGATGGCGTGCGCAAGGGCGACCGCGTGGCCGTAGCCATGCGCAACCTGCCTGAATGGCCGGTGGCGTTCTACGGCGCGCTGCTGGCGGGTGCCATCGTGACGCCGCTCAATGCCTGGTGGACCGGGGCCGAGCTGGAGTACGGACTGGCCGATTCCGGCAGCCGCGTGGCGATCGTCGATGCCGAACGGCTCGACCGCATCCTGGAACACCTGCCGGGCTGCCCGGCGCTGGAACGCGTCTATGCCTCACGTGCCGGCGGCACCGCGGCCGAGCCGCGCGTGGCCCCGCTGGAAAGCGTGATCGGCAGCCCGGCTGACTGGGCCGCGCTGCCAGACCAGGCGCCGCCGCAGGTCGATATCGATCCGGACGACGACGCCACCATCTTCTACACCTCGGGCACCACCGGCAAACCCAAGGGCGCGCTCGGCACGCACCGCAACTCCACCAACGTGGCGGTTGCAGGCAGCTTCAGCCCGATGCGCAACCTGTTGCGCCGGGGCGAGCCGATTCCCGCGCCGGACCCCGCCGCGCCGCAAAAGGCCATGTTGCTGGCGGTGCCGTTCTTCCATGTCACCGGCTGCATGGCGGTGCTCAACGGCGCCATCGCCACCGGCGGAAAGATCGTGCTGATGCACCGCTGGGACGCGCTGCGCGGCATGGAGCTGATCGAGCGCGAGCGCTGCACCGCGGCCGGCGGCGTGCCCACCATCGCGTGGCAGATCCTGGAGCATCCGGAGCGCGGCCGCTTCGACCTGTCCTCGCTGGAGAACGTCAACTACGGCGGCGCGCCGGCATCGCCCGAACTGGTGCGGCGCATCGGCGAGGTATTCCCGCTGGCCGCTCCCGGCATCGGCTGGGGCATGACGGAAACGTCGTCCACCTTCACCAGCCACAGCGCCGAGGAATACGTGATGCGCCCGGACAGCAGCGGCCCGGCGCTGCCGATCGGCGAGATGAAGGTGGTGGACGGGCACGGCCGCGCCTTGCCGCCCGGCGCAACCGGCGAGCTGATGGCGCGCGGTGCCAATGTCGTGCGCGGCTACTGGAACAAGCCCGAGGCCACGGCGCAGACCTTTGCCGACGGCTGGCTGCGCACCGGCGACATTGCGCGGCTGGATGAGGAAGGCTACGTCTATATCGTCGACCGGATGAAGGACATGCTGATCCGCGGCGGCGAGAACATCTACTGCATCGAGGTGGAAAGCACCCTGTACGAGCATCCCGCGGTGATGGATGCCGCGGTGGTCGGACTCGCGCACAAGACGCTGGGCGAAGAACCGGCCGCGGTGATCAGCCTGAAGCCCGGCATGCAGGCAAGCGAGGCCGAGCTGCAGGATTTCGTGCGCACCCGGCTGGCGGCATTCAAGGTGCCGGTGCGTATCCTGATTTACCAGGAGATGCTGCCGCGCAATGCCAATGGCAAGATCCTGAAGTCGAACCTGCGCAAGCTGTTCGACGCTGCCACCTGAGCTGCGGCAGGAGCGCCGACTCGACAAGAACAACAAGGAACGACAAATTGACGGAACAAGCAAAGCGTGACCACTCCCCGTCCGCCCCGGTGCGGGCAACTATCGCGGTGGCACTCGCCGCCCTGGTGGCTGGCTGCGCCGCCGGCGGCACCAACCTGTCCGCGGTGCCGGAACTGCGCCCGGGCGTGCCTGCCGGCTACCTGGCTACCGACGCGCGCCCGGACAGCCTGAAGCTGCTGCCCGCGCCGCCGGCGCAGGGCTCGGCAGCGCTGGCGCTGGATGAGGATGCCGCGCGGCAGGCCGGGACGCTGCGCGGTTCACCGCGCTGGCAAGTGGCTGGCGAGGATGCCGTGTTGACGTTCCCGCAGGCCGCCAGCGCATTCTCCTGCGCGCTGGGCGTGCCGGTCAGCGAGAAAGAAACGCCGTACCTGAACATCCTGCTGCGCCGCAGCCTGGTCGATGCCGGCCTGTCCACCTACAAGGCCAAGGACCACTACAAGCGCACACGCCCCTTCGTTGCCAACAAGACCCAGATGTGCACGCCGGCCGAGACCGCCAAGCTGGAAAAGGACGGTTCGTACCCGTCCGGCCACAGCGCCATCGGCTGGGCCTGGGCGCTGATTCTGGCTGAGGTCGAGCCGGAACGCGCCAATGACATCCTGGCGCGCGGGCGCGCGTTCGGCCAGAGCCGCGTGGTCTGCAACGTGCACTGGCAAAGCGATGTCAACGAGGGCCGCATGATGGCCGCGGCAACGGTGGCGCGGCTGCATGCCGACCCCACCTTCCGCGCCGACCTGGACCGCGCCCGCCGCGAAGTGGCGGCGGCACGCGCCAGCGGCGCGCGCCCGTCGCGCGACTGCCAGGCGGAGAGCGCGGCGCTGGCGCCCTGATCCACCAGGTGCCGGGGCCGGCTGCTGCAGGGTTACTTCACCGGGATAACCGTGCCGGCCGGCACCGGCACGGCGGTGACGCTGTTCTGCGGGCTGCCGCTGACAATGCGGTCGGAGTACGTCAGGTACACCAGCGTATTGCGCTTGCGGTCGACCGCGCGCACGACATGCAGGGCCTTGAACAGGATCGACATGCGTTCGGAGAAGACGTTGTCCTGTTGCCGGATCGGCCCCTTGAAGGCGATCGTGGCCACCTGCCGGCAGGCGATCGATGCCTCCGGCGGGTCTTCGGCCATGCCCAGCTGGCCCTTGATGCCGCCCGTGCGGGCGCGCGACACATAGCAGGTCACGCCGTCCACCTGGGGGTCGTCATAGGCTTCGATCACGACCTTGTCGGAGCCGGTCATGCGGAAATTGGTACTGACGCTGCCGATCTCCTCGGCGTGGGCGCCCGAGGCGGCCGTCAGACAGACGACGGCCAGGACCGTGCGGATGCGATTGCAGTAGCGCTTCATGGCGGGGTATTCAGGTCACCGACGACTTGATGTCGTCGTGGCGCTTTTCCATTTCCTGGCGCAGCGCGCGGCGCTGCTGGGCGGCGGCAAAGCGCTGGCGCTCCACCTCGTCGCGCGGCTCCAGCGGCGGCACCTCGGCCGGCGTGCCGTTGTCGTCCACGGCCACCATGGTGAAGTAGCAGCTGTTGGTATGGCGCACCAGCTTGCTGCGGATATTTTCCGTCACCACCTTGATGCCGATTTCCATCGAGCTGCGGCCGGTGAAGTTGACCGAGGCCAGGAAGGTCACCAGCTCGCCCACGTGGATCGGCTGGCGAAACACCACCTGGTCGACCGACAGCGTTACCACGTAGCGGCCGGCGTAGCGGCTGGCGCACGCATAGGCAACCATGTCCAGGTACTTGAGGATGGTGCCGCCGTGGACGTTGCCGGAGAAGTTGGCCATGTCCGGCGTCATCAGCACGGTCATGGAAAGCTGGTGGGACAGATCGTTCATGATGCGGGTACGGATTGCGGGGGCGGGATTTCTGGGGCGAACCTGCGACGGCGGCATTGCCTGACTGCACGCCGGAACGCTGGCGCCGGCAGTTTAACCCGGATCGTGCCCGCCGTTGCCGGCTGCAGCCCGGTACCGGCAGGCGTGGCCGTGCCAGGCAACAAAAAAGCGGCCTGCAAGGCCGCTTTTCACGCTGTGGACGCAAACTGCTTACTTCTTCTTGTTCACCGCGTCCTTGAAACCCTGCCCGGCAGAGAACTTGACCGTCTTGGCGGCCGGGATCTTGATGGTTTCACCGGTGCGCGGATTGCGGCCGGTGCGGGCGGCGCGTTTGCCGGCGCTGAAGCTGCCAAAGCCCACCAGCGTCACCGAATCGCCCTTTGCCACTGCCTTCTTGATACTGTCCAGCGCTGCGTTGAGCGCGCGCTCGGCGGCGGCATTGCTCAGTTCTGCTTCCGCGGCGATGGCCGATACCAGTTCACCTTTATTCATGGCTGATTTCCCTTGTTGGTCGTCGTCACCGATGTGCGTGCCTCGCGGCAAAGCCATCGATCGGCGCAGTCTAATCTGCCCGTCGCGCGTAGAGCAATCCCCAGTGGCACCAATGCGACAAAAAAACCCGCAAATCCTTGATTGAGGCCGGTTAGCGGGCAATTTTCCACGCCTTTCCCGCTTGCCAGAAGCCGGCTTTGCCGGGCCGTCCCGCAGCGCGGCAACGCCAGACCGGCCCGCGCGTGGGGCAAACCAGCAGCATAGGATAGATTCCCACAAATGGGGCGCCGCACCATAACGGTTCAGCCCGCGCCGCCGTTTCGCGCCATTTTGGCGCATCTGCACTATCACGGCGATGCCAGCGGCAACGCTACCAGCAGCGCCCGCCCCTGCCTGCGCGCGGCATTCCGGTGCGGTTTTACCCGACAAGGTGCACATGGCACCAGGATGCGGCCGTTGCTGGAATGCTTTTTGCGTACTCACGCTCCCATTTTGAGCATGAGGTCACTATGGACGACTGGAAGACCGGCACCGACGCCCTGTTTATCCTGCTAGGCGCCATCATGGTGCTGGCCATGCACGCCGGCTTCGCCTTCCTGGAACTGGGCACGGTGCGCAAGAAGAACCAGGTCAACGCACTGGTAAAGATCCTGGTGGATTTTGCAGTTTCGACCATCGCCTATTTCTTTATCGGCTACACCATTGCCTACGGCGTGCAATTCATGTCCGGGGCCGAAACGCTGGCGCAGAAAAACGGTTACGAACTGGTCAAGTTCTTTTTCCTGGCGACATTTGCCGCGGCCATTCCTGCGATTATCTCGGGCGGTATTGCCGAGCGTTCACGCTTCAACCCGCAACTGGTCGCCACCTTCGTGCTGGTAGGTTTTGTCTATCCGTTCTTCGAAGGCATCGCCTGGAACCAGCGCTATGGTGTGCAGGACTGGATTACGCGCGTGGCCGGCGCGCCATTCCATGACTTCGCCGGCTCGGTGGTGGTGCATGCGCTGGGCGGCTGGATCGCGCTGCCCGCGGTGCTGCTGCTGGGCGCACGGCGCGGGCGCTACCAGAAGGACGGCCGCATCAGCGCCCATCCGCCCTCAAACATCCCGTTCCTGGCGCTAGGCGCCTGGGTGCTGGCGGTGGGCTGGTTCGGCTTCAACGTCATGAGCGCGCAGACGGTCGACAAGGTCAGCGGCCTGGTGGCAATCAACTCGCTGATGGCAATGGCCGGCGGCACGCTGGCGGCCTGGGCGGCCGGACGCAACGACCCGGGCTTTGCCTACAACGGGCCGCTGGCCGGACTGGTGGCGGTGTGCGCTGGCTCGGACCTGATGCACCCGCTCGGCGCGCTGATCACCGGCGCGGTGGCCGGCGCGCTCTTTGTCTATATGTTCACGCTGGCGCAGAACAAATGGCATATCGATGACGTGCTCGGCGTGTGGCCTCTGCACGGGCTGTGCGGCGCCTGGGGCGGCATTGCCGCGGGCATCTTCGGAGCCAGGACGCTGGGCGGGTTGGGCGGTGTGTCGCTGGGCGCGCAGGCGATCGGCACCGTGCTTGGCATCGTGGTGGCGCTGGCCGGGGGCACCGTGGTATATGGCGCGCTGAAGAAGCTGGTGGGCATCCGGCTCGATGCCGAAGGCGAATTCAACGGAGCGGACCTGACCTTGCACCGGATTTCGGCAACGCCGGAACGGGAAACCAACTGGTAATGGCGTGCGGGCCGTCCTGATTTAAATTGACAAGCTGCGCAAGGCAGCTTGTCTTAACAATAATTTGCTTGCACTTCCGGTACGGCGTCTCAATAATTGCCGTGCCCATGTATTGCGCCGCAACAGCGCGCAGGGCTAGCACATTGCTGCCGGCTGAATCGGGGGATGTTGTGCCGGCGGCCGGCCGGACACCAACATGAAAGGACTACGCCGATGGATGCCACTACCTTCGATAACCTCAAGGCCCTGGTCGTCACCTACGCGACAGAATTCGGGGTCAAGATCCTGGCGGCCCTTGCCTTCTGGGTCATCGGCCGCTGGCTGATCCACTTTGTCGTGCGCATGGTGCAGAACGCGCTCGGCAAGCAGAAGGTCGATCCCACGCTGCTGCGCTATGTCGGCTCGATCGTCACCGTGACGCTGAACGTGGTGCTGGTGATCGGCATCCTCGGCTACTTCGGCATCCAGACCACGACCTTCGCCGCACTGATCGCCGCCGCTGGCGTGGCCATCGGCATGGCCTGGTCGGGGTTGATGGCGAACTTCGCTGCCGGTGCGTTCCTGGTGGTGCTGCGCCCGTTCAAGGTGGGAGACTTCGTGACGATCGGCGGCGTGACCGGAACGGTGCGCGAGATCGGCCTGTTCGCGACCTCGCTCGACACACCGGACAATGTGCAGACCGTGGTCGGCAACAACAAGATCTTCAGCGATACCATCCAGAACTTCACGGCCAACCCGTACCGGCGCGTGGAACTGAAAGCGCAGCTTGCCGGCAGCACCGACACCGCCCATGCGGCAGCGCTGCTGAAGGCCCGCATCGCGGAGATCCCCAACGTGCTGGCCGAGCCCCCGGTCGATGTCGAGATCCTGGAGTTCACGCTGGTCGGCCCGGTGCTGGCGGTGCGTCCGTACTGCCACAACGACCACTACTGGCAAGTCTATTTCGATACCAACCGCATCATCCGCGAGAGCTTCGGCCAGGCCGGCTATGCCGCACCAATGCCGGCGCAGATGGTGGTGGTGCAACAGGCTTTGGCGCAGCAGGCCGCCGCGCAACAGGCTGCCTGACGACGGCTCGCAGACGGTATCAGCGGGGGCCTGAGCGCCCGTAGTATCGCATCAGCACCGCGCCCGCGCCGCAGGCCGCCATCACCACGCCCAGCGGCAGCGCGGTGCCGTCGCGCCACAGGCTGACTGCCGCGCCGCCCAGCGTCCCGAGTGAAAACTGCAGCGTGCCCATCAGCGCCGAAGCCGTGCCGGCGCGATGGCCCTGATGGGCGAGCGCCAGTGCCGACGCATTCGGCGATACGCAGCCGAGCGCGCCGATAAAGACGAAAAAGCCCGCCAGCAGCACCGGCAGCACCGCCACGCCTGCAAGCGCGGCAACAGCCAGCGCCAGGCCCGCCGCACAGGCAGCCAGCAGCGCGCCCCCGAGCACCTGATCGAGCGAGCGGCCGCGCACCAGCCTGGCGTTGAGCTGCGACATCGTGATCAGGCCCAGCGCATTGGCACCGAACACAAAACCGTAGTGCGACGGCGCAATGCCGTGCAGCTCGATCAGCACGAACGGCGAGCCGGAGATATACGCGAACATGCCCGCCGAGCCGAAACCCGCAGACAGCGAATAGCCGAGGAATTCGCGATCCCGCAGCAGCTCGGCGTAGCTTTTCGCCACCGTGCCGAGCCTCAGCGGCGCCGCATGGCGCCGGTCCAGCGATTCCTCCATGCGCAGGTGTACCAGCAGCAGGATCAGCATCCCTGCCACCGCCAGCACCCAGAAGATCGCGCGCCAGCCCGACACCGAGAGAATGGCGCCGCCGACGATCGGTGCCAGGATCGGCGCAACCCCCATCACCAGCATCAGCGACGAGAAGGCGCGCGCCGACTCATGCGCCTCAAGCCGGTCGCGGATCACCGCGCGTGCCATCACCATGCCAGCGCAGCCGCCCAGCGCCTGCAGGAAGCGCCACAGCATCAGCGACTCCACGCTGCGTGCCAGCGCGCAGCCCACCGCGGCGGCCACGTAGAGGCACAGGCCGACATAGAGCGGCGGCTTGCGCCCGAAGCGGTCGCTGAACGGCCCATAGAAAGCCTGCCCCAGCGCCAGCCCCACCAGGAATGTGCCGAGGGTCAGCTGCACCTGGCCGATGTCCACGCCGAGATCGCCGGCCAGCGACGGAAAACTCGGCAGGTACATGTCGATCGACAACGGCGCGATCGCCATCAGCGAACCGCAGATCAGCAGCCAGGCAGGAAAGCGCGCGGCCGAGGCAGCGCTGGTGGAACGGAGCATGGGAAGTATCCGGGGGGGAACGGCGTTGTCATGCACGGCCAGCCTGCTTGCGCCGCAGCCCGCGCCTGCAACCCGTGAAAAGACGCAATTGTTGCACAGCATAACGAAAGCGGTACGGCACTGGCGTAGCGGGTTTTGAAACAGTCGTTCAGAAAAACTGCCCCGCCAAGGTCGGGTTCGATGATGCTGGCGAAGTTGGCGCTATTGGTGAATAGTGGTGTCAGGTCATTTGCGATCACGGCAGCGCGAATCCGGCGCTGCGGATGCCCTTGCGGGGTGGCGCGGCTTTCACCTGTGGCAAGGTGGAGGGTACAATGCCAGCCTGTCGGCGCAAGCCACACCGTCGGCCACGCAGAGACGGACGACAGTATCGGTCCCGGCAACGTTAGCCTGCATGAGAATACGACACACGCCGCTTTCCGCTTCGCTAGGCCCGGCCGCACTCGCGGCTGCGCTGCTGTTGCCTCAGCCCCAGCCCGGCAACGCCGCGCCGGCGCAGGCGCGCAATGTCGCCGCCTCGGCGCCGGCCCCAGCGATCGATGAGGCCGACCCGCTGTCACGCATGCTCAAGGGCGCTGCCACTGGCCAGAACACCGGCGCCGCCGGCGTGCCTGAATTGCTGCGCAACACCACGCGGCCCGACAACGTGCTGGCACGCGCCTGCCGCCAGCTCAACGACGCCCTGCCAATCGAAATCGACGGAGAAACGCGGCTGCGCCGCTGCCAGTCGATCCCCGGCAAGCATGTGCTGTTCCAGCTGGAGCTCACCAACTACCGCGGGCCGATGCTGGACCTGGCCAGCTTCGAGGTCAACTACGCTGCGCCCCTGCAGCGCAATATCTGCGCCAACCGCGACGTCGAGATCCTGACCAAGCTAGGCATCAGCCTGATGTTCCGCTACATGACGCGCAAGGACCGTGGCGAGCGCCGCATCGGCGATGTCTACATCAACGCGCCCATCTGCACGGCCGCGCTGCGCTAGCCAATACAAACAAGAATCGATTGCAATTGATGCGGCACGGCACGCCGCCCGCGCAAAAGAAAGACGGCCCGCAGATGCGGGCCGTTCTCGTTTGGGTCAGTACCGCTCAGGCAGCGCGCGGGCGCAGCGGCAGCACGTTGGCCGCGCGCCGCACCAGGATGCGCGTGTCCTTCCAGCCGGCATCGGCCAGCGGCGAGCCCCACACCAGTTCATGCAGGCGTGCCAGTGCAAACGGATTGCCTAGCAGCACATGCTTCTGCGCGGGCGTCAGCGCGCGCGGGCCATGCGTGAGCGCATGCTCGACCAGGGCCTCATGGCGCTTGCGTGCCGATTCCGGCTGCACCACGCGCGGCGTGGCGGTCGCGCACATCAGCGCATTGGTAACCGGGTCCACCACGGCATCGACAAAGTCAGGCGTTTCGGCCGCGGCTTCGACATGCTGCTGCGTCTCGACGATCTCGCGCGGTACCTGCGTCTCCTCGGGGATCATGAAGAGGCCCGCATTGCGCGAGGCGCGACCGAACGACACCCGCGACAGCATCACCGACAACGGGATCGACAGCGCCAGCGAGCCCACGATCGGCAGCAGCCACAGCACGTAGGACGGGTTCAGCCAGTACACCAGGCCACCCCAAGCCAGGCCCAGGGCCGTGTGCCAGCCGTGGCGACGGAATGCCTCGCCCCAGCTGGTCTCGGCGTCTTCGCGCGGGGGCGACTTCCACGAGATGCCCCAGCCGCTGTACGCGGCGATCACGAACTTGGTGTGGAACAGCATGCGCGTGGGCGCCAGCAGCGCGGACAGCATCACCTCGATCAGCATGCTGGCAATCAGCTGCACCGCCCCGCCATAACGGCGCGCCTGCTTCAGCAGCAGCACCACGCTGGCCAGCTTGGGCAGGAACAGCAGCGTGGCCGTGGCGGAGAACAAGGCCAGCGCTTTTTCCGGATGCCATTCGGGCCAGGTCGGGAACAGCTGGTATTGCTGCGTGAAGTACTCCGGCGGCACCAGCGCGTGCTTGGCCAGCATCGCCGTGGACAGCAGCAGGAACAGCAGCCACAACGGCGCCGACAGGTAGGCCATGATGCCGGTCAGGAACACCGCGCGGTGCACCACGTGGAAGCCCTGCTTGAGCCACAGCCTGAAGTTCATCAGGTTGCCCTGGCACCAGCGGCGGTCGCGCTTGACCTCGTCCAGAAGGTTGGGCGGCAGTTCTTCGTACGAGCCTTCGAGGTCGTAGGCAATCCACACGCCCCAGCCAGCACGGCGCATCAGCGCGGCCTCGACAAAGTCGTGCGACAGGATCTCGCCCGACAGCGGGCCGCGGCCGGGCAGCGGCGCCAGCGCGCAGTGCTCGATGAACGGATGCACGCGGATAATGGCGTTATGGCCCCAGTAGTGCGATTCACCCAGCTGCCAGTAGTGCAGGCCGGCCGTGAACAGCGGCCCGTACACGCGCGTGGCGAACTGCTGCACGCGCGCGTAGAGGGTCTCGCGACCCACTGCCAGGGGTGCGGACTGGATGATGCCCGCGCCGGGGTTGGCTTCCATCAGCCGCACCAGCGTGGCCAGGCAGTCGCCGCTCATCACGCTGTCGGCATCGAGTACCACCATGTAGCGGTACTTGCTGCCCCAGCGGCGGCAGAAGTCGGCCACGTTGCCGGTCTTGCGCTTCACGCGGTGGCGGCGCCAGCGGTAGAAGATGCGGCCGAAGCCGCCGACGGCGCGGCACAGCTCCATCCACGCGTCATGCTCGGCGGTGCGCAGGTCCGGATTGCCACTGTCCGACAGCACGATGAAATCGAAGTTGGACAGGTGGCTGGTGCGCGCCAGCGATTCATAGGTGGCGCGCAACCCCGCGAACACGCGCGTCACGTCCTCATTGCAGATCGGCATGATGATCGCGGTGCGCGCCTCGGGCGCTATCGGCCCGTCGGGCGCGGCCGAGCGCGAGATCAGGTGGCGGTCGCCGCCCTTGGCCAGCACCAGGAAGCCCATCATTGCCGTCCAGAAGCCCGCCGACACCCATGAGAACAGGACGGCGAACAGCACCAGGATGGCGATCTCGAGCGGATCGGCGCCGTGGTATGGCAGCACGTTGCTCATGAAGTAGGTGGCCAGCACGGTCTGGATCACGACCAGGCCCAGCAGGAACCAGCGTCGGTGCGAGCCGGCGGGATGCCATTTGCCTTCGGCATCGGGACCGTCGTGCAGCGTGTCCCAGGTCTCGGGCACGGGCGGGCGGCCGAGCATGCGGCGCCAGGTATTGCGCAGCCAGCCGGTGACGATATGCGGCGGCCATTGGCGCGGCACCATCGAGCTGCGCTCGGGCTCGGGGCCGGTGTCGACCTTCACGGTGCCGTCTTCGCGCCGCTGCAGCAGCGGTGCGCCATCCACCTGGGGATTGCCGTATGCGATCGTGAAACGCCGGCCGACAGAGGCGTAGGCACTGCCGCCTTGCGCGGGCGGCGTGTCCTTGGCCGCCAGGCGCGACTGCAGGCGCGTGATCGCGTCCTGCGCATCGCGGCCGTCGGCGGTAACGGCGATCACGGGGGCAACGGATGCCACGGGCGTGACCGGTGCGACCGGCGTCGCGGGCGCGCCGTCTGCCAGCAGTTCGCTGCGCACTTCAGGCGATACCGGCAGGCGGTCGACATAGCGCTCGCATGCCGCCGCCTTGGCCGGTCGCTGCTTTAGCCTGGGGGTAAGATGTAGCTCCATGTCTCGGATAGGGTTGTATTGCCGTTGCGAAGATAGCCGCGCAACTCAACCGGCTTGGTTTCGTCCTTGCGGCGCATCACCATGGTCATGCGCCAGCCGCCGGTCGCCTCATTGCGCTGCACCGACGTTTTCAGCAGCTCACCGTTGGCATCGGCCGAAACTACCGGGTCGATGCGCACGTTCGCCGGCAGCTTGCCGAAGGCCGGGCCTTCGAAGTCCACCACCAGCGAAAAGCTCGTGTCTTCCTTGTTGCGGGTCTGGCCCTGCCCCAACCGGGTCTGGGTCACCCACGACAGCGGCGGCTGTTGTTCGCCGTCCTTCTGCCACAGCAGCCGGTACTCATAGTCGAAGGGTTGCTTCGGCTTGGGCGGGTTGTCCGGCACCCAGTACGCGACGATATTGTCGTTGGTCTCGTCCGGCGTCGGGATCAGCACCAGCTCTACCCGGCCCGAGCCCCAGTTGCCTCGCGGCTGCACCCAGCCACTCGGCCGGCGCTCATACCACGATCCGATCTCCTGGTAGCTGTTGAAGGTGCGGTCGCGCTGCATCAGCCCGAAGCCCTGCGGATTGGTCGCCGCGAACGAGGTGACCAGCAAGCGCTTGGGATTGACCAGCGGGCGCCAGACCCATTCGCCGGTGCCCAGGTGGATCGACAGGCCGTCAGAGTCATGCACCTCGGGACGGAAATCCTGTGCGGGCGACGGCTGGTTCTCGCCGAACAGGAACATGCTGGTCAGCGGCGCCAGGCCCAGCTTGGTCACGTTCTCGCGCAGGTAGAGGCGCGACTTGACCTCCATCGCGGTCTCGGCGCCGGGCTTGATGGTGAAACGGTACGCGCCGCTCATGCGGCGCGAATCCATCAGCGCGTAGATCGTGATCTCCTTGGCATTGGGGCCGGGACGCTCGATCCAGTACTCAACAAAGCGCGGGAACTCCTCGCCCGAATTGAGCGCGGTGTCCACCGCCAGGCCGCGTGCCGACAAGCCGTACCACTGGTCCTTGCCCAGCGCGCGGAAATAGCTCGCGCCCAGGAACGACGCCAGCTCATCCTTGCGCTTGCCCTGGTTCAGCGGATACAGGATGCGGAAGCCCGCGAAGCCCAGGCCCTTGAGCTTGCCGGCATCGACCTTGTGCGGGCCGTAGTTGAACGCGGACGGGTCGAAGCGGAATTCACGCACGCTGTTGCCCACCACTTCATGGATGCGCACGGGCTGGTCGAACACCATGCCCTCGTGGAAGAATGACAGCTCGAACGGCACGCGCGTGCCGCGCCAGGCAAAGCGCTCGGGCTTGTATTCGATCTCGCGGTAGCGCTCGTACGACAGCTCGCGCAACTCGCGCGGCAGGTTCTGCGGGGGCGCCTTGTAAGGCGAGGCTGCCAGCTGGCGCGCGCGCGCCGCCACCGTGTCGAAATCGAACGCCTGGGCTGCCATGGCACACAGCGCCAGCGCGCTGCCACCAAGCCAGGCTGCGATCCGCACACCCGCCCGCGCCGCCCGGCGGCGGGCCCCCGGCCCGGCGGTGGGCAAGGTATGGGGAATGGACAGGCGTGGCGTGGCGGTCTGTGACATGTATGCCAGGGTAAGCGGTTGAATCGGGGTGACCGGCATCGGCGGTCGGAACGAAGGACGACACAGCAAGAGACGGGCCCGGCGCCGAGTGGCGAGGCCCGGACACGAGGCAGACGGCCCGCGGGGCACTGTGTCCGGTTTGTTGCGATGCGCAATAAACCATAACAATTCGAGACGCAAAAGTCACGTTTCGATCACGCAAGGTTTGAAACAAAATGTTGGCCAGGTTGCCTGAAAGCCGCTCCGGACAAGGCTTTGCGGGCGTCGGGGTCACACGGCCGCAAGCTCCGGCGAGGCGAACGCCTCCCGGCTGCGAGAATCTGGTGCGGATCGGGGCCGGCCGGCAGCCGGCCCTTTTAATACGGTGTTACTTTTTAGCGCCTTCGCTGTACGGATCGAACTTGCCGCTCTTGGCGCCTTCGGAATACGGATCGAACTTCCCGCTCTTCATGCCACCCTGGCTATATGAGTCGAAGGATTTCTGCGCGCCGCCCTGGATCGGCTCCATCTGGTCAGGGCGGGCACCCGGGTTCAGCGAAGTCACGTTGTCGCTTTTTGCGCCATCCGAGTACGGGCTGAATTTGTCCTGCTTGGCGCCATCGGAGTAGGTACTGAACTTGTCTTGCTTGGCGCCGTCGGTGTAAGGATTGAATTTGTCGGCCTTGCCCGTGGTCTGGGCGTGCAGCGTGCCGAATGCGCAGGCCAGGGCCAGGCCGATGGTCAGATAGCTCAGCTTCATGGGATCTCCTCTCGCTGGGGGAAAGGCGCTTGCCTTGCAAAGCGCACGGCAGGCGCCGCTGCCGGCCGACGCGAAGCGCGGGGGCAACAATCAACGCTAGGTCAGCGGCTGGCACGTGTCAACCGCACCGCAGCGCCGCTGCGGCGCTGCATTGCGCTTACAATGCCACCCAAACGCCACCACGAAGCCACAAGGAATCGTCATGCTGCCTCGGCCATCCGACCCTACCGTCAGCCCTGTCCGCCCTGCCCTGCGCGCCGCCGTCACTGGCGCGCTTGGTGCCGCCCTGCTGTTTGCCGCTGCGGCACCGGCGCAGGCGTACTTCGACAACTACCTGAGCGGCACCATCATCGGCACGCTCAACGACAAGGAAGGCGCATCGCTGGCCAAGTCAGTGCGCACCGCACTGAACGATACGGCCGACGGCAAGACGGTTGAATGGACGTTCCCGGCGGCGGGGCGGCGCCAGCAGATCGACGGCACCATCACGCCGGTCGAAAGCAAGACCGACAAGGGCCAGCCCTGCCGGCGCCTGAAGTCTGACCTCAAGCGCGGCAGCGCTGAAGAGCACTGGAGCGGCTGGTTCTGCAAGCAGTCCAACGGGCAATGGAAGTCGCGCCACGTCGATGAGTAAGCGGCGCTGAGCGCTCGCGCCGCCGGCGTTCATGCCGCGCGCGACGGCGCGCGATGCGGCCGCGCCGCCGGATCGACCTGCGGCGACCCGGGTTCCTCGTACCACCTGGTCCCGGGCACGTAGACGGTCTTGTCCGGCTGCGCCATGAAATGCGGCGACATGATCTGCACCCCGTGGGTGTTGAACTGGTCCTGGATCGCCGCGTGCAGTGCCGACAGCGCGTAGAAGCGATTGCGCGGATGGTCCAGCGCGCAGAACAGTTCGTACTCGACGTAGAAGTCGGACAGCCCCCGCTGCAGCACGAATGACGTCGGCGACGGCGCAATATGCGCCGCCTCGGCGGCGGCTGCCAGCAGCATCGCATGGACCTGCCGCCAGGGCGTGTCGTAGCCGATCGTGACCGAAGTCGAGATCAGCGCAGCCTGCCAGCCTTCCTGCACGCGGGGATCACGCACGCTGCCGTGCCGGGTGTAGTTATGGATGGCACTGCCGACCACCACCGCATTGGGCAGCGTCACCTCTTCATTGCGCAGGTTGATCACCTTCACCGACAGGGCGTCGAGCGAGGCCACGGTACCCACCGTATCGCCGATGCACACCATGTCGCCACGCCGCAGCGCACGCGAATACACCACCACCATGCCGCTCATCAGCTGGTTGACCACGTTGGCCGATCCCAGCGTCACCATGAAGCCCAGCAGCACTGACAGCCCCTTGAAGACATCGCTGTCCGAGCCCGGGATGTAGGGGTAGGCAAAGGTGAAGCCCAGCGCCCAGATCACCACCGCCGCCAGCCGCCGCGTGGCGCCCGCGGTTTCCGGATGCATGCCGGGCACCGTGATCTGGCCCTTCTGCACCGCCTTGAAGATATTCGACACCAGCCGCTGCACCGCGCGGGTAATCAGCACGATCACCGCCACCGTGACCAGGCCCGGCACCGACGACACCATCGACAGCGCGATCTGCGACAGCAAGCCGACGATAAAGGCGCCCATGCGGTCGCCCATGGGCTGGGTCAGCGGAAACAGCTCGAGCGCAAACTCCAGCCAGGCAAAGGCCAGCACCAGCACCAGCCCGATCGCCAGGATCTGCACGATGCGGGCAACCAGGTGGTAGAGCGCGCCGGTCCAGTCGAACTGGCCGCCGACGCGCCGCGCCAGGTGGCGCTCCAGTGCCACCTGCAGGCGAGCGCGCAGGGCCACGCCGGCTCGCGCCACGCCCCATGTCAGCGCGGCCAGCACGGCCAGGCCAAGCAGGCTCAGCGCGGCGCCGCGCAGCAGGTTGGGCCAGTGCAGGTGCGCGCGCCGCGCGGCAATGGCCTGGCGCAGGCCCGCCGCGGTGCGCGTTGCGGCAGCCTCAAGCGTAAGGTGATCCTCCGGGGAGAGGTCTTGCGAGGTCAGCGCGAACAAGAGCCGGTCGCCCAGCCGGAAGGCGACCATCGGCGCATCGCCGAACGTGCCGCTGACCTGCCCGAGCGGCAGTGCCAGTTCGCTTTCCGTCAGGTCGTCGAACACCAGCTGCGCGCGCGAGACGCGCATGGCCGGGGTGGCTCCCGCGATCTCGGCGCGCATGGTGGCGATGGGCCTATCCATCAGGCGCAGCTCGACCGCAGCGCCGCTGCGCACGGCGATCGGAGCCGGCACGGCCGCGGGCTCGGACGCCGGCGCAGCCAGGCTGGCTTGCATCCACAGCGTGCCTATCACCCAGCCCAGTCCCGCCATCCAGAATGCCGTCAATCGCCGCCACCGCCGCCACACCGCTAGCGTTGCCATAAGACCGCTCCCGTCCGAGTTGGCCTGCGCCGGCGCGAGGGCTCCACGCCCGGTCCGGCACGATGCCCGCAAGCATAGCGTGCGGCGGCGCAGGCGCAAAGCCGGCGCGGCGGCAGCCGCCCTGCGGCAGCGGACGAAAAAAAGGAGGCCGAAGCCTCCTGGTTGCGATCCGCCCGGACATGCCCTGCTCTATCCCCCCGGAAGACACGCAACGCGTGCCGCGGGGCTGTCCTGCGCACGGCGGGTCCGCGCCATGCAGGCGCGGCCGGCCATTATCTGCGTGGCGGCATGGCAGTCACGGGCGCAGCCTGCCTCCCCGCTTGCCGGGGAGCCGTGCGCCCGCCGCCATCATCAGCGCGCTCAGGCGCCTTTGTTCTTCGTCGGATCCTTGGCCGCAGGCGCGTGGCTCTTCTTCTTGCTGCTGGTCTTCTTGGCCTTGGCCTTGCTGCTGTCTGCCTTGGCCGGCGCGGCCTTGTCAGTCGACGCTGCCGCCGGCGTGGCCGGGGTGGCAGGCGTCGCCGGAGTAGCCGGCGTCTGCGCCATCGCGCCCGCACCGAACATTGCCATCGACAGCATGACGATCCATTTCTTCATTTCCGTCTCCTCGTTTGCCCTGCGGGTAGGTATGGCAGGGATGCCTGCCATGACGGGCGCTTTTGGCTCGCGCCCTGTCACCAGCATCAACGAGGAAGGTTTGCGCGCCGTTGACCGGGACAAACCCTGATAGGGAGCTGGACAGGCAGCCGTGGATCGCCGCTCGCCGCCAGGCTTACCGGCACAGCTTGCGCAGCAACTCTCCGGCAATCGTGCCGGGGCCGGCGACCTGGAAGGTGCCGTACTGCGGCGCGCGGATCGTATAGAGCGAATCGCCGCGCGCAAAGCGCTTGCTGTAGAGCGTCTGCTCGACCACGGCGAACATGGACGTGGCACAGTTCAGCACCATGCGCTTGAGCGACGAGCGGATCGGCTCGCCGCTGGCGGTGCGGATCACCCCCGACGGCGAATTGCGGATCACCACCACGCCGACTTCGGTGCCCTGGCGGCGCACCGTGGATTGATCGAAATACGAAATCACGCCGTTGGCACCCATCAGGGGAAGCCATCGTTGCGGATCGGGGGCGGCGGGATCGGGTGCCGCGACCAGCCGGCAGCCTTCCCTGGGCGTGGACCGGAATACCGTGCCGGTGCCAGCGACCTGGCACTCGTACAGGCCAGCGGCGGCAGCCGGGCGGGTGGTGCTGGAGGGGACGGGGGACGGCGCCGTCGCGGGGG